>CAINWJ010000056.1 GCA_903854455.1 Candidatus Peribacteria bacterium
GGTCTATACGCTCCTCTACGACGAGAAGAAGCTCGGGGACTGGTTCCCGAAAGAGCGCGTCCGCACAAGCTCTCTCCAAAACATTGCTGATCGCTGGTCGCTGGTCGCTGGTCGCTCAGCGTTCAATCACCACCTCTACCTCAAGCAATTCCCTGCCGCCACCGAAGCTTGGAACTTCTCGGACTTCGATCTGGTGATCAGCAGCTCCTCCGCCTTCGCCCACGGCATCATCACGAACGGCAAACCGAAGCACCTCTGTTACGTCCACTCCTCTGCCCGCTACCTGTGGGACCGCACACACGACGTCGTCAATCAAGCATCAACGGGAATCCTCGGACCAATCAAGCGCAGATACCTGGAACGGACATTTCATAATCTGCGGATCTGGGACAGTGAGACAGCGGATCGACCCGAAAAATTGCTTGCGGCTTCCAAGACCGTGCAGCGGAGAGTTGATCTGTACTGGCGTCGGGAAAGTGACGTTCTTTACCCACCGATTGATGATGTGTGGCTCAATTCGGGAATCAGGAATCAGGAATCAGGAATCAGGAAACCGTACTTTTTCCTTGCCTCATCGCTCGTTCGGTACAAGAGAATTGATCTGGCTATCACAGCCTGCAACGCACTGAAAATGCCGCTGACCATCGTCGGCGAAGGCCCGGATCGCAAGAGACTTGAAAGCCTCGCCGGTCCGACGATCCAATTTCTGGGATATGTTCCACAGGAAAAACTTCGGGATCTCTATACCAATGCAACTGCGACAATCTTCCCCGGCGATGAAGATTTCGGACTGGTGCCACTGGAATCCATGGCATGCGGCACACCGGTGATCGCCTTCCGTTCCGGCGGTGCATTGGAAACGATCATCGAGCATCAGACCGGAGAATTTTTCAATGATCCAACTTCTGAATCTCTGCAGGAAGTTCTGAAGAAGTTTGATCAAAAAAAGTATTCACGAGATGCGTGCATGGCGCAGGCGAAGAACTTCTCTCAAGCAAAGTTTGAAGCGGGAATCAGAGAAGCGATTAATGAGATGATCTAGGAATTGCATGTCCCGCGCCCGGGAACGGGCGCTCCATTATTTGAAAGGAACCTCTGAATAATTGTCATGGTGAGCCCTTCGGCAAGCTCAGGATAAACTCCGTCGAACCATGACTATTGGCTCCAGCATAACAAATCTCATCCTTCGACTGCGCTCAGGATGACAAGTTTAGTTAGTTTTTCAGAGATTACTAAATATTAAGGAACAGCCGTTCCCGGCTGCGGAATAGGAAGTTCATTCCATATTGTGTTATGCAACAGATACCAACGTCCCCCCGACCACAATCAGAATCGAACCGATCACCAGCTTGAACGGACTCACGTCCTTCCACTCGGAGAAAATCCAGAGGGAGAGAACCACGACGAGAAGTGTATTGAGATTGTAGAGCGGCACGATCTGGCTCAGAGGAGCGCGTAACTTCGTCAGTGCAAAAGCAACCAAGCCCGTGCCGATCCCCCACGTAATCCCGATACTGACGGCGGCGATGCCGGATCGCCAGTGGAGAGCGGCGTCAGAATCGAAGAAATAGAATCCGACACCCGTCAGAGCAATCGTGAGCCCGATGATGATCAGATACGGTCCGATGCCGATCCCCGCCTGATTGCTGACTTTGGAAAAGATGCCGGTGAGTGAGTAGAGAACCGCAGGCAGGAGACCGCCGATGATGATGCCGAGGTACTGGTTAGTCATGAAAAACTTAGAAAAGAACCTGATTCCCTGCGGGCAAATCCATTCCCAGTAACTCGTACGCCATCTTTGTCACGATGCGACCCTTGGGCGTCCGGTGAAGGTACCCGCACTGAAGCAGGAACGGCTCATAGACATCCTCCAGCGTCTCCTCTTCCTCGGATAGCATCGCGGCGAGTGCACCGAGTCCGACGGGGCCGCCGCCGAACTTCTCGATGATCGAAAGAAGAATCAATCGATCGGTGGTATCCAGTCCGCGCTCATCGATTCCAAGTGACTGGAGTGTCGACCGAACGCGCCTGGCGGACACCTCCTTCTCGCCACTGACCTGAGCGAAATCGCGGATCGACCGCATCAACCTGTTGGCAATGCGTGGCGTTGCACGGCTGGCCTCGGCAATGAACGATGCCGCTTCAGGATCAATCGTCACTGAGAGAATGCGCGCTGTCCGGAGAACGATCTGGGTCAGCTCATCCTTCGTATAGAACTGCAGCTTGAACGTGTGGATGAACCGGTCCCTGAGCGGCATGCTGACCGCGCCAATCTTCGTGGTCGCACCAACGAGCGTAAACGGCTGGAGATCAATCCGCATGGAACGCGCCGACGGTCCCTTGCCGATGACCAGGTCCAGTGCGTAATCCTCCATGGCACTGTAGAGCACTTCCTCAATGGCGGGACGCATACGGTGAATCTCGTCGATGAAGAGAACATCACCGGACTGTAGATTCGTGAGGAGCGATGCCAGATCCCCGGCCTTCTCGATAGCGGGACCCGATGTGACACGGATCTGCGCACCCATCTCCTTGGCGAGAATGTACGCGAGCGTGGTTTTCCCGAGCCCCGGAGGACCGTGGAGAATCGTATGTCCGAGCGGCTCGCCTCTGACCTTCGTCGCTTCCAGATACACCGCCAGATGCTTCTTCATGTCCGTCTGTCCGACATATTCGCTAATGGATGTCGGTCGTAGCGACGCATCCGTCTGATCGGCGTCCTTCGTCACGGCAACGGCTGCTTCAACAACCGCCTGCTTCCTGTGTTTGCGCTCGAGAACCATGGGGGAAGTATAGGCGAAAGACGCCAAAGGAAGAAATATTCAATGTGCGATTTTTGGGTTGCGGGGCGGCAGCCCCGCTCTTCGTCTTCCCTACCTTCCTGCCCTTCCTGCCATCCCTTCCTTGATCTACACTTCCTTCGTGCAACGTTCACCCGTCGCCATCGGAACAATCCTCGTCGTGATCATCGTCGGTCTGGCGGGCACCGACTACTGGTTCAAGGAACGCCCGACTCTTCAGCAATCCACAGAGGTCTCTCCTGAAATTCCTATCGAACCAACAGCACAATCTTCGTCTTCTGAAGCCTCTCAATCTTCTATTGCGTCTATTCCTTCTATTCCCTCTTCGTCTCCGCAGGCAGGGACGCCTGCATCTTCATCACCTCGCGTTGTGAAGAAAGGAACATCCACCAGGAAAAAAGCTGCCGTGAATGTCGATGACGTCATCGCCCGACTGGGGTTAGCCAGGCAACCAACGAATGAAGCGAGCTTCTTGAGTCTTATGATGCAAAGCGGCACTGGATCAGAAACGACCGTGCTCCTCTGGCATGACGATCGGGCGTTCCTCATGAGTTGGCTCGAGAACGACGATGTGAAGACGATCTTCGGCAACCTGAAACAAGCACTGCAGGGACAATTCTCGAGCAAGCTCACCGATCTCAGGGACGAAACCGTGACAGCACCGGACGGTCCTCCGGTCAATATCCTCTCATTCGTCGACCCGGCACTTTCCTCCGAACGCCTGATCTTCCTGCGTGTTCGCACGAGACTCTACGAGATCCACGTAGCGAAGAATGGTGAAACGATCGTGGATCAGCTGGTGGCGGAGCTGAGTAAATAGGGTCAGGGTGAGGGTCGGGGTCGGGGTTTCCCATGCCCAGTTTTTCGATTTATCATCCCTGACCCTGATACCCGACCCTGACCCTTCTTCAGTTTGACTTCATTCAAATCCATCCCTACAGTGCCCCCGCTATGGCTAAAAAGATCGTCAAAGTCGTCAAAGTACAGGCAAAAGGTGGACAGGCAAATCCTGCCCCGCCGCTGGGTCCGGTGCTCGGTCAAGCCGGTATCAACATCCAGGACTTCTGCACCAAGTTCAACGAGAAGACGAAAGGACAGATGGGGCAGGTGATCCCTGCAGAGATTACAATCTACGATGACCGGTCGTTCACGTTCATCCTAAAGCAACCACCCGCCCCGTTCCTGATCCTCCAGAAGGTCGGCAAAGAGAAAGGCAGCGGCAAGCCGAACAAGGAGAAGATCGGCTCCATCAAGATGTCGCAGCTCAAGGAGATCGCCAAAGTGAAGATGCCGGACCTCAACACGACGGATATCGATGCGGCTACCCGCACGATGGCAGGAACTGCCAAGAACATGGGGCTCTTAGTCGAAGACGATCTGAAGATCGCCGCCTGACGTAATATCGCCGTACCCTGAAAGAGTGCTGCTGTTGATTGTTTATTTTGAAACAGCAGCGGCTTTTGTTAGCGGCGGCGATCAAATGATCAAATAATCTTGCAGGGAAAGCTGCAAGTGCTTCTGCCATGTCACCTGGGACGACAGGTGAAAATTGTCGTAGGCTCCAGAGTACATTCCCCATCTTCCATCATGTTCTCGCTTCCGTTCGGATCAGATCAGTCGCTCTCCACTATTCTCCTGATCCCTGCGATCGTGGCAATTTTCGCCATCCTGTTCATCGGCAGCCTGCTGGTGTCGGAAGCGAAGCCGGAAGCCGTAGGCAAAGCGATCACCTGCTACATCCTGAAAGCGGTCGGTGTCATCCTCCTCGTCATCGGAGGTATGCAGCTCCTGTATTCACTCTTCACCCTGAACGTACCGGAAACCAAGACACTCCTGGCATTGGCGCTCCTGATCGTTATCGGCATCGGCATCCTGGTTCATGAAAGCCGTGTCATCGAAAAACTCAACGATGCATCCGTGATCGTCAGCCGCATGGTCTTCGGCTACTCGTGCGTCATCCTGGGTACACTGGCAGCACTCTTTAGCCTTCTGACATTCCTCATCAGCTTCATCGTAACGCAGGAGCTGGGACAGTGGGAATCGACCGCGACCGTCGTCATCACGGGAACTGTACTGACGATGCTGAGCTCTGCGTATGCGGCGAAGAAAGGCAAGACATCGGCGAAAAAGAAGAAATAAAGAACCGCTTACTCCCGCGGGAAGCTTCCTGCTCCCTCTTCAATAAATTCTTTTCTTAAAGAGGAGCGCAATGCTTTGCGCGGTGCGCGAATCGCTACAGCGCCACCACTGTGAAGGTCACCGTTGCCTCGTACACACCGTTGACCTGCAAAACCCCTGTCCCGATCTCGGTTCGGAACTGGATGATTTCAGTCGAGCCGCCGGGATCAGTCGCCGAAGTACGGGAAACGATCTCGGAGGAAGACGATGCCGGGATGTTGATCCACTTGTCTGTGCCGTTCTCCAGTCCCCACTTCACATCGGCATCCGTGCTGACAGATTTGAGTCTCGCACCCCACTCCGCGGCACTGGTAGCAACAGACCAGGTTTCCGGCACACCGCCCGCTACGGGTGTGTACGGAGCAATCGTATTGCCGCCGGATGCGATGAGCGAACCGGTATTGGTGCCTCCACTGCCGGTCAGGACACCCCATGAGAGTGCATAGCCCCCCACGGCATCGGAAGTGACCACACACGTCCCGGAGCCGGTCGACTGTCCTGTCGCCAGAATCGCCGGCAATGTCACCGACGTCGAACAGTTCAAGCTGATAGAGCCGGAAGACGCCAGCGGCTGCCGATATCCGGACTCCAGCGTGTACTCGGCGGATGTCCCCGGACCGATGATTGGCTCCCCGACAGAATCATCGAGGAGGTACTTCGCAGATACGCCCTTCTCAGCTCCTCCTACGACGACCGCATCAGCAGGAATCGTATAATCTGGCGTCTGCTGGGTATCGGCGAAAGCAGCCGATGGATTGATCAATACCACAATCAGTAATGCCACATGGAGCCGATGAACAATCTTCCCAAGCACGAATGACAGCATACCATGAAGAGAATGACCAATTTCCAATGACCAATGACCAAAGAATTCCCAAATGCCCAATGCTCAAAAACTCTCTTTGGAGATTGTTGATTGGTCATTATTTGCCTGCCGGCCGAAGCTCCCGGAGCGAAGGCTGGAGTATTGAGCATTGGTTATTGGTCATTTTGGGTATCTTCTCTTGTCTCCAGACCCAAAATCCCCCACAATCCCCCCGCTCGTGGGACCTCGCCACTGGCGTGGGCCTCCTACCCCGCAGGAAGAATCCTGCTCTACCACGTTCCCCCCATCACCATGGCAGACAAGAAGAAACCAGCTGTAAAGAAGCAGCCCATCGCTCCCGGAGGAAAGAAATACGCCCAGAAGAAGGCGCTCGTTACCAAGCCTATCTACACGCTGGAAGAAGCGGTGGAACTCCTGACGAAAGTCGGAGTTACCTCTTTCGACGGCACCGCCGAGGCGCACATTCGCATCGGTGCAGACATGGCGCAGGCCGATCAGCTGGTGCGCGGCACCGTCACCCTGCCGCACGGCACGGGTAAGAAAGTCCGGATCGCCGCGTTCGTCACTGAGGATTTCACTGATGTAGCCAAGAAAGCCGGAGCACTCCACGTCGGCGCCGCAGACCTGATCAAGAAGGTGGAAGGCGGGATGTTGGACTTCGATATCGCCGTGGCAATGCCGCAGCTCATGAAGGACTTAGGCAAGCTCGCCAAGGTCTTAGGTCCGAAAGGTCTCATGCCCAGCCCCAAGTCCGGCACCGTCTCCGACAAACCGGCGAAGATCATCGAGGAGCTCAGCAAAGGTCGCATCGAGTTCAAGATGGACAAGCAGGGCATCCTGCACACCATCTTCGGCAAGCTGTCCTTCGGCAAAGAGAAGCTGACGGCAAACCTGAAGACGTTGCTCCAGGCAGTCCAGGACGCCAAGCCCGCCACCATCACCGGTACCTACATCCTCTCGCTCTCCATCAACCCGACGATGGGTCCGGGGATCAGAGTGCAGATGTGAACGAAGCGGTTAGCTTACAGCGATTAGCTGTTAGGCCTTCCTTCGCTCTTGTGATTATGAAGAACCCAGAGCCTTCTACGAAGAAAAAGAGGCAGCTTGATCAAATGTGGGATTCGATTCAGAAGAATGATGTGAAGGTCTACGGTTCTTGGTGGCTTCGACCGTATCCGGAAGTCCTGAAATGGACGAAGAAACTTCCCAAGAACGGAGTGATTCTCGATATTGGCTGCGGCATGGGTAATCACACCATCGCATTGGCAAAGCAGGGATTCGAAGTGATCGCCTTCGATGCATCACCTGAAGCAGTGAAGAAGACGACGAATTGGCTCAAGAAAGAGCATCAATCCGCCACCGTCACCTGCAACGATTTCATGGTATTCGATTACGGGAAGAATCGATTCGACGGCATTTTATCGATGAACGTCATCCACCACGGAAAGGAGGAAGAAGTACGAGAGGTCATCAGAAATATCTATCAATCGTTGAAACCGGGAGGATTGTTCCTTGCAACGGTACCGCCAAAAGCAAATCTAGAACGTTACCAACAGATCGAGAAGAATACATTCGTACCGATCGACGGATCGGAGAAAGGAATCAAGCACGTTCTATTCACCGAGGCATTGATCAAAGACATGTTCTCGTGTTTCACGCTCGAACCGATACGACGTGATCACATTGAGCATTTCATGATCTCAGCCTCTAAGCCCTAATACTCCAATCCCCAGTATTCCAATCCCCTTCTCTCACCCCAGCACCCAGTTGAACAAATACCCCGTGATGAGGATCCCGATGCCGACGACTCCTGCGAAGATCACAATCAGCCGTGTCTTCATCACCCTCCTTAGAATCATGAATTCCGGCAGCGACAATCCCGTCACCGCCATCATGAATGCCAGAGCGGTTCCCATGGCGACACCTTTCTCAGTCAACGCACTGACGAGCGGCATGACGCCGGCGGCATTGGAGTAGAGCGGTATGCCGATCAGGACGGCGAGCGGAACCGCGTACCAGTGACCTTTGCCGGCGTAGGCAGCCAGAAGATCGGTCGGAACGTAGCCGTGGATCCACGCACCGACGCCAACACCCATCACGACGAAGATCCAGACGCGGCCGAGGATCATCCTCGTGTACTTCCACGCGAACCGGAAACGATCAGACCAGCGATCGTAGTGCGTCGATGACTTTTCTGCTCCTGCACCAACATTCACAACCAGCGATTCCAGCCTCAGCTTGCCGATGATCATACCGGCAAGAATGGAAATCAGGAGCCCACTTGCAATGTAAAGAATGCTGACTTTCCAGCCGAACAAACTCACGAGCATCACGAGTGCAATCTCATTGATCATCGGTGAGGCGACGAGGAACGTGAACGTGATCCCGAGCGGCACGCCGGCTTCCACGAATCCGAGAAACAGTGGCACGGCGCTGCAACTGCAGAACGGCGTGATGATGCCGAGCAGTCCGGCTGCGATGTGTCCGGTGACCGTGTGCTGCCTGGAAAGAATCTCCTTCACCCGGTGCACCGGAAAGAATGATCGGATCAGTGAAACGATGAAGATGATGACGATCAGGAGAATGAGAATCTTCGCGGTGTCGAAGAGGAAGTAGCTCATCACCTCGGCTCCGCGCGATCCTTCCGGAATTGCGAGTAAGTGAATGGTGATGTAATCGGCGAGAACTTGGAGTGGGGCGAAGAGGGACATGGGGGAATGGTACATGAAACTAACAATGAACTCGAAAATGACCAATGCTCAATGTCCAATTCCCAAAAAATTCCCAATGTCCAATGTCCAATCAATACTCAGAATCCACGACGCATTGGGAATTGGAAATTGGTGATTATTTGGTCATTGGGATTTGGTCATTGGTCATTCTCACTACAATTCAATCCTGCTAAACAACCAACTCCCCACCAGCATGAACAGAACCAAGCACCCGGACAAAATCCCGAGGCTCATGCCGATGGGCCAATGCCCGACACCGATCAACGAGAACCGCAGTGCATCCACACCGTAGGACAGCGGATCGATTCTCACGAGGATGGCAAGGATCGACGGAAGATTATCGAGCGGGAAGAGCGCACCGGAGAGGAAGAAGAGCGGCATGACGAGAAAGTTCATGATGAGCTGGAAGCCCTGCATATCCTCCATACTGGATGCGATGGCGGTGCCGAGAGCAGTAAATGTCAGCGCGATCAGGAACATGCAGAGGAATGCCAGTGGAAGCAATGACCATGAGTCGGGACGGAAACCAGCGATGAGCGTAATTAGGAAAACAATGAATCCCTGGAGTGTCGCAACCGTTGCGCCACCGAGTGTCCTGCCGACCATAATCGTGAGCCGGGGAACCGGAGCCACGAACGTCTCCTTGAGAAATCCGAACTGCCTGTCCCAGATCATCTCGATACCGCTGAAGATGGCCGTGAAGAGAATAGACATGGCGATGACACCCGGTGCGAGGAAGTCGAGGTAGCTGCCGCCACCGCCTTTCTGGAACATGGGACCGAGTCCGAACCCAAGTGCGAAGAGGAAGAGAATCGGCTGACCGAGGGATCCGATGATGCGCGCACGCGACCGGAGGTAGCGCTTGATCTGCCGGAGCCAGAGAATGTAGAGGACGTTCATGGGAAGGTAAGGCAGCGGTAGGAGAGAGTGAACCGGAGAAAATGTAGAATGTAGAATGTATAATTGAGAATGTAGAATGATTGATTGATGGCTTAGGAATAAGATAATTTTACATTCTACATTTTACATTTTACATTCCAATTATCGTCTTCCCGGTCGCCACATCTTCTGCGCCATGCGCATGTGATCTGCATTACTGGCATCCTCATCACGCAATGCGTCACCGGTGAGAGCCAGGAACGCGTCCTCCAGATTCGCAGTCTTGGTTTGCTCAATGAGCTGATCAGATGTCCCCTGGGCGATGAGCCTGCCATGGTCCATGATGGCAACGCGACCGGCGATCTTGGCAGCTTCCTCCATGTAGTGTGTCGTCAGGAAAACGGTCATCCCCTCCTCCGAGTTAAGCTTGCGGATGTACTCCCAGAGCTTGTTCCTGGTCTGCGGATCCAGCCCGACCGTCGGTTCATCCAGGAAGAGAATCTGCGGATGGTGGATGAGACTGCGTGCGATCTCCAACCGTCGCTTCATGCCGCCGGAGAAGTGCTTCACCAGATCATCTCTCCTGTCCGCCAGATCGACGTACCCGAGCAGTTCGTCAATACGCTTCCTGCGGATACTTCCGGCGACACCGTACAACACGCCATGCAGCTCCAGATTTTCCACTGCCGTCAGTTCATCATCCAGACTGGGATCCTGGAAGACGATCCCAAACGTCCGACGGGCTCCCGCCTGATCCTTCACCGGATCCACTCCCGCGATCGTGAGCTGTCCGGACGTGGGATGGAGAAGCGTCGTGAGCATCTTGATGGTCGTCGTCTTCCCTGCCCCGTTGGGACCGAGGAATGCGAAGATCTCACCACGAGGAACTTCAAACGAAATGCCGTTCACTGCGGTGAAATCACCGAATTTTTTCGTAAGATCTTGCGCGGTGATGATGGCATCGGTCGGCATAGATCGTCGAATTGTGATCGGAAATTGAAGGGAATTCGCATCGAAGCATCCCTGAATGAGATTAAGACGAAGTTAAGGAATGATTCTGATAGAAATGGAGCGGGATACGAGAATCGAACTCGCGTCTCAAGCTTGGGAAGCTTGCGTACTACCATTGTACGAATCCCGCGCACCGGCAGCGATTGTACACAATGGATGAAGGTTCCGCACACGAGCGGACGAATCGAATAGGCAGAACACCTTGCGGTAGAGCGACTTGTTTCGTAGGATAACGCGGCTACGAAGGGTTTTGTTCTTTGCGGGTATCGTACAATGGTAGTACGGCGCCTTGCCATGGCGCAGATACGGGTTCGATTCCCGTTACCCGCTCCACCTAATTCGTGGCTTATAAGCCATTAAAACGTTTACTCGTAACTGGAAATACAACCGATTAGTTTTTGCCTAGTCGCTGATAGGCGAATGTCCCTCTGACACCATTCACAAAGAAAAGAATAAAGATCACTAGTAAAATCGGGTTATTGATCCCAATTTGCGAAATGAGAAATATTTTGGATACTACGAAATAGAGCAATCCGATGACTGCTGCCGACCGAGACATACGCCAAATGCCGATGGCAAGAAGGGAGAGAAGGATCGAATCAATGATTGCATACATGTCTATCCCCGCAATCACCACAAACCCCAAATAGCTCGCTATCGCAAAGAGGGCTGTAAGAGCAGCACTTATTAATGCAGCCCAACATCCTTGCATTCCTACTTTCCTTGCAGATTCCCGATTGCGGATGTCAGGCCAAAATATTGCCAACAGATTCTTCTTGTTATCATCATCAGGCTCAGTACTTACCTTTGAAATCTCTGCCACAGGAGGACGATTCCTTATTTCCTTCACATCTACCCATGAACAATTGGGGTTCTTCACAGAATAACGAACATCAATTGAATCTCCAACCTTCACAACCTCACTGACATTGAAAGATATTAATTCACTCTCCGAAACATGCTTTTGACCTTGTGAGTCCGCCCACTGTACAAGAACAAACCACGGATAATCCAATAATGACTTCCCGCTGGAATAGCGCTTGTCCCTCCCAATTTTTGTGATCACCCCATGAGCTATATGACCATTGCTCTTCAGTAGAGAAAGTGACCTGTACCAGGAAACACGTTTCCAAAGCAGGAGCAATCCCCAAATCGTACATACTGCACCGGTCATTCCAAAGAGAAATCCTCCTGCGGTCAGCTGGCCAGAATCAATCAAAGATTGCTTCCACTGCCACAACGCGTACAGCATGGCCCCATCAGAAACAAATCCCACAGAAAGAACGAAAAATATCGAGAGACCTTGAGGTGGATAAGAAGGCATTTTTTTACTCATGTATACATACTAGCAAGAAACTTTTCTCATAGACACAAACTCCTAGCACCACCCATTACGGTTGTAATAGATTCCAGTAACCCGCTCCAAAAACTTGACAAAAACACATTAATTGTTATTAAATACCCCGTGACTTCTGATAATTCAGAGCCGGCTTTAGACGCGGAAGGAACTCAAATTGCCTCAACAACCGAGACATTACCGGACTTGCTTTGGAATATTGATGACACCGATGGAGTCACCGAACGCATGTCAGCACTGATAAATGCGCGCATCTGGCAAGCATTAGATCCACACGGCAATCTCAAAGAAATTCCAGCAACAGACCTGGAAAGATTCAGGCGATTCTTGGTACAAGTGGAAGGTGCTGTGGCAAGTGGAAATAAAGTGATAAAAACTGCGAAAACGCAGAATGAATTAGTTCAAAGAGCTGCAACAGTAAGAGCGGCAATACTACAGATGCAAAATGCAATTACGGGACTCTGTAGTACCGAGCAAACCAAAGGAGGGAACAGTGCTGTAATGCAAGCAATATCGGCAGTTTCAGGAGCGATGTCTGCAAAAATTGATTTGACTACATTGGCAGACGACGACGCTTTGCTGAAAGTATTAGAAGATATGCCGGACAATCCGCTGGATCCTGGACGGTTCTTCATCGAACAGAAGAAAGATGTGACGATTAACACTGAATTCAACGCAGGCGATCCGAAGGATATTTGGCAGAAAACCCTGGATAAAAATGGCGTTCGAAAATTTGTTGAAATCCCCGTAGTACGACAATCATGGAGTGACGATGAACTATTTAGGAATGATCCACTTCCGCGCTACTGCTATTCCGTTCACTCTTCCCCGGAAGGAATTATCAAATGCTGGGAAAAACATATACCCAATTTGATGACTGTTTATTCTGCTTGGAAAGCACAATGTCAGGAGGGTAAGACAGCAGCAGTAAAAGTGGGATCCAATAGACCGAAGTTGCAGAAAGCGATCGAGGGGAAGAATCAGGATGAAATCTTGGACATCATTGAACAATCATTGAGAGATTGGTTAGAGGAAACAGTCAAAAATCAAATGCTGAGAAAAACATTCCTTCCCGTAAAAGCCATCTGGAGCAGCGCAAAAGAAATCATCATTCAAGGCCTGAAAGAAAAGCTGAAAGAATGGCTTGAAATAATAGACAGACCAAAACCTAATTTCGATGGTGCCATCGATGCCTTTGGACAAGAGGCATTCGGTTATACAGAACCCGTTTTGTTAACATTCGATGCAAAAAATCTCGGCAATAATGCCATCACGTTCTTCAGATCTGCCGCCGAGCCAGTCGACTCAATCTCCGAATATCTCATCGAACGAAACTACCTTACGGCAAACTCTGACAACTCTTTCGCGCCTGGAGTTGCGAAACAATTCGCTTCTGAAATTGACAAAATGAGAATCCCAAAGATGACATTGAACGAGGTCAACGATTATGCAATTCCTGCATTGGAACAGAAAATCGCTGCCGATATTTCGGAGCTCACACCGACCTCACCACTGACATTTGAAAGTCTGGATGCATACACCCGCTTCTGGAAAATGATACTGGCACAATTGATTGATACAATCACAAAATTTGATTTTCCGTCACTGCCGTCTGATGTTCTCATAAAACTCAAAAACGCCGCCGGTCGGCATGTTGCCCGAACCATCCGTGCAGAAACACTGCGCGTCTCCGTCGCCACGACACTACCTGACAAAGGTCAGTATGAAGATGAGCTTCAAAATCTCTATCCCGTGCCGGTTCCTGCTAACCCGCCCCCACCGGAGCAGAGACCTGTTCCGGCAAATACACTTGTGACTGTTCGACATCTTTCCAGCTGGTGGGACAACCTGCTCAGCGATGTGTTTAATCGCCTCGTAGTTACCGTGGAAAATGAAGATACTTCTCCCTACAAGCCCGCCTACTACAAAGCTTCTGTTCGAGAGGCGCTCGGAACTCTTCAACGAGCAACTAATGGCACAGAATTCCCGTCCTCTCGAGAATCAACTCAGGAATGGATCGCCGCGGTTCGGAAGTATATCCAGGAACTACCTGACACTCTGGAAATCGATGGCGCTTCTATCATCATTCCAAGCGGCGTTCGGACACACATGGAAAAGCAACTGACACTACTGGAACAAGATTTAAGTAGCCTGGAATGGATGAAGGCATCAAACATTGCGATCCAGACGAATGGACCATCCAGATTTCCAATAAATTACCGCCAGAAAACAACGACCATACTTTCACCTGTATCGATTTCTCGACAATTGGCAACTATTGATTCTGCACGCAATGCTCCTGCAACAACCAAAATAAGTGTCGTAAAACGAAACGCTGAACATGGAAAGAAATTAACAAAAAATGAAATGGGGAATTTCCTGGTAATGGCGAAAAATAATACGATTGTCAGTATCGCTACACAAACTAAACAAAGTCCACAAACCGTACTAGGGCAGGTTGGAAATTGGTTTGATGTCACCATCGACACCATACTGCACAACGTTCCGGCTGTTCTCACACACGACAATTACGCGGAACAGAAATGGCTGGCAGGACCGATGTTGGCTGTATCAGAACGAATCAATGCTGCGGGACTTTCACCGGAAATGTATCGTACCATCCAAGGAGAAGGCATCCCCTTGATCGAATCCACCGAGGGCTCCCGCGTCATAAGCTTTGCCTGGGAGAAAGAAATGCAGGAGCTCTGCGGAGTGTTACAGGAAATGCTGGGAATCAAAACAGTCAGGAAAAAACTTATAGTAGACATGGTGAGACATCTGATTCAGCCACCCCCAGATCAGGAGCCACCTGAGAATGTCACGAAGAACGGAAGCTCAAAGTCGGAATGTCTTCAACAATGGTCCGCACTCATGAAACTACATGAGGAATTGAGCAATGCTTTACCAGATGAACTGGACATTCACCTTGCGCGAAGATACTGGGAAGTATCACATAGGATCAGTGCAGAATTATTGAATGCCGTCACCATTCCTCCAGACATCCTAGAGGAATTGCAATTACAACAAGCAAAGGCAATTTTGTGGATGGAAAGTAATCTTGCAGAATTGTTCGGA
>CAINWJ010000057.1 GCA_903854455.1 Candidatus Peribacteria bacterium
CCCCGTGGCGCGCCTCCCCCCGACTCTGTCACGGAAAGCATTTCGATCTTTTCTGTACCGTATTATCAAGTTGGAAAATATTTCCAAACTTTCTGCTCTTCATCCTCGTTCATTCTTCACCGCATTGACACTTCCATGTTGCGGCAACAATAGGTGCAGAGTGTTATGATGGTGCCATGCGCACCCTTCTCAAATTTCTCGCAGTCATTCTAATCATCGCCGTCATCGTGACGGGGTACGTCTTCTGGCAGAGCTCTTCTGCCATCACTGGAGCGGAAACGTCATTGGATGGACGCCTGAATACACTGATCGGGTTCTATGCGACGCTGGATACGCAGTACGTGGGTCCCATGATCTCTGTGCCTGATCTCTCGTCGCAGACTCTGTCATCACTCGACAGCGTTCATCAGACACTGGTTCCTCTGGCGTCTCCGCCGGCGACGTTTGACGGCAAGTTGGCACTTCTCATGAAGGCGCAGAAACAGATCAGGCAGCTCGTTTCGACCCAGGGACTGGAAGCAGGATTGACGGATTCCTCCGCCTTCCAACAGTTCAGTAAAGAATCCTCGAACCTGGGACAGGCGAGCGCGCTGCTCAAGGACTACAATCAGGCGGTCGGTTTCTTCAATGCCCAGCTTCTATCGCGTACCGGGAAGCTCATCAGCCAATGGTCATCGCTTCAGCGTAAGCAGTTTTTGAACATTGACGGCACGTTGTCGACCGACACGGTGATCAGTTTTCAGTAACAGATCTGGCTCCATCTGCAGTTGAGCTCCTGTGTTCCTCTCCCTAGGATGGGCACATGCATCCTTGGATACGATCGATCCTACGTTTTCTGTTCTACTTCGTCGGAACGGCGTTGGCGTGCATCACGTTGGCACTCGTCGCTTGGCTGCTCTGGCAGTGGTGGATCTATCAGCAGTCCCGTCCGACCATGCAATGGCAGGATACAACCATCGAGCAGAACTTCTCGCCACGCACACCGGGTACCGGCAAGAGCGCATCGCAGAAAGTGTGGATCAATTAGGTTTCATCCGTCGTCATTCTCCAGCATCACATCGTGCCCACTCTCTCCATTGTCATCCCGGCATTCAATGAAGAACCGAGACTAGGGAAGACGCTTACAGGGATCCGGCAGGCATTTTTGGG
Organism: Candidatus Peribacteria bacterium; assembly: GCA_903854455.1. Classification (GTDB taxonomy): domain Bacteria; phylum Patescibacteriota; class Gracilibacteria; order Peribacterales; family Peribacteraceae; genus CAINWJ01. The sequence continues at coordinate 1,150 of CAINWJ010000057.1, forward strand.
AAAGTTGCTTTCTGACATCCAGCTCACGCAGATCATTGTTGCAGATGACGGTAGCAGGGATGGGACTGTGCAAGTTGCAGAATCGTTTGCTTCCTCTCTGCCGATCATTGTTATCAGCCTGGCGAAGAATCAGGGCAAGGGTGCCGCTGTGCGTGCCGGCATGAAGCAGATCACCGGAGACTTCGCGCTGATCTACGATGCGGATGGGGCAGCACCCATCGAGCAGCTCCCCAAGCTCTTCACCGCGATGACGGATCAGCATGCGGATATCGCCATCGGGTCACGGGTGCTGGGACGAAGTCAGGGAATCGTTACGATGCGCTGGTACCGGCGGTTCATCGGGCGGACGTACCATGCTCTGTGCTCTTTCCTGGTTCCCGGCATTTACGACACTGCCTGTGGGTGCAAGCTCTTCAAGCACGAGGCGGCTATGACACTTTTCCGTCTCCAGACGATTGATCGCTTCTCATTTGATGTCGAGGTGCTGGCGATGGCACTACGTCGTGGCTACAAGATCGCGGAGGTGCCGCTGCAGTGGGCAGCTATTCCCGAGTCCAAGGTGCGCCTGATCCGCGATGGTCTGCAGATGTTCTGGTCTCTCCTGATGCTGTATGGGAGGCGGATGGTGGGGAGAGTGTGACTCTTATTGTTTCACGAATAATGAAATAAAATGCTACCTTCGAAGTGAAATGTCCGGATCAAATTTCAAAGAATCCATAATTGATTTGTAAATAACCTCTGCATTTTTTACGTCTGGGCGTTTAGTGAAGATAAATGCGAAAAACCACGGTCCGGCTCTACGAAATTCAACTGTAGTTGTTCCAAATGATTTTCGTATAATCTGCTTTAGGGCTGGCCTCGTATAAAAATACAGTATCATCATTTGCCTCTTCTCAAGAATAGCTTTTTTTAGAGCATCTTCATCAATATTTCGTTGTGCGATTCTTGCTTTGGCGACGGAAATTTGTAAATCACCGTTTCCCTCTTTTGAAATGTGTGTAAAAGTTGTTACGAGATTAAGAGGTCCTAGTTTCGGTGTTACTTCCCCATCATACGATATACTCTGCCAGTCGATCCGTAGATTATGTTGTGTAGGCAATGTTAGTGCATAGCCATGTTCGCACTTATAGTCCGTATAGTTGCGTTTGTTAATCACCCAATCGCAAGAAAAATGCATTCCGGGGAGAAAGGTTATTGACTGCACAATACGGTCGAAAATTTTTTGCGCTGCGGGGAAGTGTTTCGTGGTCGAAGTTAATTCGATCGAATAAGCTTGCCACGGGTTCGTAGTCCATATCATCTTGTGAATTTTTTCTTCATGAATAGTTGAATTGTTTATATTTACGGAATACGTAAGGAAAAGTGTTTTTCTACCATCGACCATCATACTGCCCGAGCTTAGATAGGCAATAATCGGATCTAGATCATTATTTTTGTATTTTTCGATAAGCGTAATTGATTTTTTCATTCTTACAATTTGTGATTCCGTACCTTCTTGATCAGCAGCAGCCCCAACTAACTTTTTGAATGATATTATAGTTCCAGTACTATCTCCAATATTCTCAGTATCTTTGACTTTCCATTCTTTCGGCATCTCAAATGATAGAACTGGAGGTTGAGATAGTGTGCTATAAACCCAAGATTCTTTAGCTGCTAGCGCCCCTTTGCAAGAGATTATCCAGATAATTATCGTAGAACTGCACAAAAAGATCAGCGTGCTCTTTCGTAAGTTATTTATGCAAGAAGTATTGAATGACGGCATAGCTGTATTGAGGAAGGGTGGAGGGGTCAGGAATGCCCGACGATCACTGGATATTGTCGTTGAAGTAGATGGTCGACCGGAGCTCCGGATACTTCTCCCATACCCGGATGCGTGTCTGACATACTGATTGGAGCGTTGGATTGACGATACTCTCGCAGAGTGCGGGATCCTTTTCCTTGAATGCATATCGGTGCTCGCACTCATCAGACACGGCTCTTTGTTGAGGATCGGAACAATCGAAGATATGAGGAGTGAGAGCCGCTCCTTCGAAGCATCTTACTGCGTTGTCTTTGTACCAGTGGCAGTTGCTATCGCCGATCAAAGATCCCCAGATATCTCCGATGCATCTAAAGCCGTAGTTACTCGGCATTAACAATTCACAGATAGCAGAATCGGACAGAAGGGTTGCCATCTTATACACACACCCCGCTCTGAGAGTCGCAGCCTGTGGTCCGAATGGATCCAGCACGACCAGATCCCAACATTCCTCAGGTGATCTACCGTTTTCTACGAGATACGTTGCCAATTTGTCGGGATCCCAATCAATATATGGACGATGCCAGCCAAATGTCTGAGTCCATGCCAAAGTTCCTACGATGAACAGTAGGACAATGTCGATGACAATGATCGATAGAAAGCGGAGTTTCATGGAGAGGATCAGAG
>CAINWJ010000058.1 GCA_903854455.1 Candidatus Peribacteria bacterium
GGCGCGCCACGGGGGGTGAAGGGGAAGGCACCGTTGCGCCGTCGCGGCGCGTCGACGAGATGGCTCCGAATCCCTGGAGGAGCCAGCGAGGAGACACGGTGCTTAGTCTGGAGGAGTTGGCGCGCCGGCGTTTTGGCTCCACCTTTTTCGCCGGGAAAAGGTGGAATATCCTTCATTCCCGCATCTTCAAATTTTGAGCAATCTGTTTTCTTCACATCTTTTGACGTTGATCCTGCATGAGTCACATACATCCAATAGAAGTGCAGTGGCAAACGCCCTGAAAATGATGGAGAATGGAAGGAAGAAATTTTCAGAGAATTCCTCCCTCCTGCTTTCCGGCTCCTCTGCCCATGTTCCCAGATCAGAATAATCCCCCGTTCGATCCAAAGAGTCAGACGGCGACATTCCTGCGACTACTCTCGCTAGCAGGCATCTTGTTCGCGATCGGTGTCGTCGTGTACCTCTGCGCATTCAAGGTCTTCACCATCGACTTCTGGTGGCACATCAAAGCCGGCGAGATCATGTGGAAGACGCGTTCATTCATTACAACTGATCCGTTCTCCTACACACGTGTCGGACAACCGTACGGAGGAGGATACTGTTGGCTTTCGGAGATCGTGTTCTTCCTTGTCTTCCGTCTGGGAGGATCGACCGGGATCATCCTGCTTCGCACCCTGCTCACAATCGTGACGATGGGGATCATTCTGACGATCGACAGAAAAATGGTGTGGCCGAAGATCCTGCCGGTTCTGTGGGCGGTGTACGTCATGCGCACACATCTCATGGATCGCCCGCAACTCTTTTCCTTCCTCTTCACGGCACTGTTTCTCTGGGGAGGATGCCGGTACCTCACCGCACGCATCAACGGAACCGTGACCCCATCGCTCCGCAATCGTCTGCTTGCCGGTGCGGTGATTATTGAAGTGCTCTGGGCGAATTTCCACGCCGGAGTCGGGATCATCGGACTCGTTGTGATCGGGGCCGTGATCATGCAGATCCTCTGGGAGCACTTCCGATCTTCTGCGAGATCGCCGGAAATGTTCCCGGGCGATATCCGCTTTCTTATCATGGTGTTCATCGGTGCCGCTGCCGCAACATTCGTTTCCCCCGAACCCTTCCGCTTCATCGCGAACCTGATCCTCACGAGTACCGACCGCACGTTCGGCCTCATGAACGAATGGCAACCACGCAGTCTTCCTGATTACATCGCAACATTCGGTGTCTTCTGGATCCTGGCACTCGGAACGCTTGCGATCAGCCGCCGACAGGTGTTGTTCTCGCTGTCACTGCTGGCTGCAACAGGAATCCTCTCGGTACAGATGTTCCGTAACGGTCCCTTCTTCATCCTGTCCGCCATCACCGTGACGACGTACCAGCTAGGATGGACACCGTACCGGAAAGGAGTTCTGAGGTCTGCGCAGTCGCGGTTCCTAATGATCCTCGGTTCCATACTGGTGATGTTCGGGATGACGTGGTACTTCCGTCATCACATCCGGTGGGAACTGCCGTCGAACCTGCTTGGGTACGGCTCATTCTCTTCGTTTGAAAAGGCAGCTGATTACCTGGATCGCGCCGACCTCAAGGGCAGGATGTTCAATGCCGGGGATGCAGGCAGCTACCTTCTGTACCACGGATACCCGGATCGACCGGTGTTCTATAGCGGTATCAACTTCGACTTCGGCTACGACTTCATCCGCAAAATGTCGGATGCAGGCATTGATGCCAGCGCCTGGAAACGACTGGAGGATCGGTATGGATTCACATACGCCATCCTGGATTATGCAGAGATGCGTGTGGATGATTCGTTCGGTTACTCCATCCACTTACACGGCAATCCCTCATGGAAGCTCGTCTATGTGGATGACTGGGCGGCGGTGTACGCCAAAGATGTTCCTGAGAATCGTGCCGCTATCAAACGTGATGCCTACGCGCTCATCACTCCTGAACGACTGACGAATGAAACCGTCTTCAGTGATCTACCGAAAAAACAGTGGAGTGCCGCGACGGAAGAACTCAGGCGTGTCATCGCCGGAGATCCGCGGAGCATCAAAGCACGGATGATCCTGGGGCGTCATCTCCTGGAACAGAGGAATCCTGCAGAGGCATTGATACTGGCAGAGGAAGCAGTCAAGGCTCAGCCGTACTCACCGGAGGTCCATGAATTGCTCGGGTTGATCGCTGTTGCAGAAGGACGATGGACTGATGCCGGCACGGAGTTTGAACAGGCGATCGATCTGAATGAAGGTGCGGGAGCACCGGTGAACTACGCTTTCCTCGCTCAGGTGTTCTCGCAAGCCGGCGATCCCGCGAAAGCGGCAACATACCAACGCAAAGCAGAAAAGCAGACGATGAGGGATGAGCAGTAAATCGAAGAAGAAAGCACTTGCGCAGAAAAAATTGGATCACTGAAAAATGTAGAAGTCATTATCTATTATTTTTTGTGACAGAGTCGGAGGGTGGCGCGCCACGGGGGGTGAAGGGGAAGGCACCGTTGCGCCGTCGCGGCGCGTCGACGAGATGGCTCCGAATCCCTGGAGGAGCCAGCGAGGAGACACGGTGCTTAGTCTGGAGGAGTTGGCGCGCCGGCGTTTTGGCTCCA
>CAINWJ010000059.1 GCA_903854455.1 Candidatus Peribacteria bacterium
ACTATACTTGCAAAAAAATATCAAAGAAGCTCTAAAGAAGCTTGAAGGGAACTCGTATCATTGTCACACGATTCGTGCCTACGCTCCTCTGTCCGCCTCATCCTCCGGTCCTTCTCCCTCCGGGGAGAAGGATGACTTGCTGTGATGCATGAGTTCAACTGGTGGCAGGGAGTGTTGTGTTGATTGATCGCAATCTCTTTCCTTATTCTTCTTTGGGTTCCTCTCTCCTCGCGGGGAGAGAGGTGCCCCGCACCATCCGCAGAGGATGCGGGGCGGAGTGAGGCGGGAGCAGCATCTACCTCGACGATGCAATCGTGACGGCGTACTGCAGCAAAGAATTATTTTAATCCTTGTTTGTTTCTGTCCGAAGGATCGACGGCTGAGGCTTGGGTCGGTACGCTATGTGTGTGGCATCCATCCTGACCATCATCCCGACGTTCAATGAAGTCACGAATATCGGTGAGCTCGTTCATCGGTTGCTGGTCATCTATCCCACCATGGATGTGTTGGTTGTAGATGATGGATCGCCGGACGGAACCGCGGACCGAGTCACGGAAATTTCAGCCGGAGAGCCACGCGTGCATCTTCTGAAGCGTTCCGGCAAAGGAGGCAGGGGATCCGCCGTCCTTGCAGGATTCCGCTTTGGCCTTGAGCACCAGTATGATCTGTTGATCGAGATGGATGCGGATTTCTCCCATCGTCCCGAGGAGATCGCGTCCATGCTTCAGGTGATCGATGGAGCGGACATGGTTGTCGGTTCACGGTATCTGCCCGGCAGCTCCATCCATCACTGGGGATGGAAGCGTACGTTTTTCAGCGCACTTGCCAATCGCTTCGCACGCTTCATGCTCCGCATCCCTATCTCGGATTATACGAACGGTTTCCGGTGCTACAGGCGTTCGGCCATCCAGGCTCTGGACATGGATCGTATCGAGGCCAAGGGATACGTCGTACTGTCGGAAGTCGCCATGCAGCTCCATTGCCAAGGCAGGCGTTTTGCGGAAGTCCCGACCGTATTCGTGAACCGTCGGCGTGGCATCTCCAACCTCTCTCTCCATGAGGTGAAGGAGGCATTCCTTTCAGTCATCCGTATCCGGCGACGCTATATTGCCGCTCATCCAAAAGGTATAATCTCAATTTGAATTTGATTGAACCCTAGGAACTTAGATTCTTTGGATATGATTCATATTCGATTAGGAGATGTCATGTCGAGGGTTCTTTTCCACCTTTTTCCGGGCGAAAAAGGTGGAGCCCAGCCTTCGCCAAGGCTACGGCCGGCAGGCAAAACGCCGGCGCGCCAACTCCTCCAGCCCGGCACTGTGTCTCCTCGCTGGCTCCTCCAGGGATTCGGAGCCATCTCGTCGACGCGCTGCGGCGCAACAGTGCCTTCCCCTTCACCCCACAGAGCGCGCCTCCCACCGACTCTGTCATTAAGCGAATCAGCTACCTTTTTTGTCGGTTAGCTGGAAGAGCGTCCAGTCACCGACCTGATTGATGGGAACGAGGAATCGTCGGATGAGTGCCGGAGCTTTCGGGAGCAGCACGAATGACACATGCTTCTCCTGCAGTTCTTTCAGGATCGCTGCGGAAGTCGGAGGATGTGCAAATGTGAGTGATGGAGCTTCTGCGAGATCAGTTTTGATAGCAGCACAATTTTGTCCGTACAGGAGGAGCAGGTTCCGGAGCCTGCACAGTGTTCGTTCATAGAGCATGCGATTGTCGTACCGGGTGCCCATGACAGCACGTAGTGAGAGTGGAGACGATGGCGTGAGCAGATTCTGCAGCCGTGCACGTTCGACGATCTCGCTATCCGGTGCCATGTACATGTATGCCTCGTATGCCGTGAACGGGTAGTGACTGGTGTACGTCGTCAGCAGTGGAGCGAATGGAGGTAGAGTCAGGATGACCTGCTCACGTGGCAGAGAATTCAAGATCATGATGAGAGTTTTCAATTCTTCGCGTTTTTCAAGGGATGGTTTCGATGCATCGAATTGCTTCCACTCGCGGAGAGAGGTGGAAATGGTTGTCATCGATAGCCATATAGTCAGCATCATTGCGAGCGCTATGCCGATGATCTTCCATCGCTTTGCCACGGAACGCAGAAGGAAGATTCCACCAAGCAGCAGAGGGAAAGCCAGGATGCGACCGTAGTGATTCCCGAACTCTGCTTCTTTCCCAGTGATCACAGGTTGGCAGAGCACCAGCACACCTGCGATGAGGAGGAGAGAGAGCATTGATCGGGCATCATCTTCCTCGGATCTTCGTAGAAACCATCGGAGTAGTCCAAGGAGTATGAGTAATTGGACGAGCAAGAGTGGTCCTACCGGCAGATGCCGGTCGATGAGTCCTAGCCGTGACAACATTTCCGCATACGCAGGATCGTGCCCGAGTGTCAGCATCCGGATCAGCCCCGGGAGGGCAAGGAGAAGGAATGGGAGTGCCGCAGCACATCCACGTTTCCATCGTATTGTCATAGAACGATCATCTTTCCAGCGTGAGACGAAGAGTACGGCTTCCGCGACTGCGCAGTACGTCCAGTGGAACGGGTAGGACAGCACCATGATGGCGATCAGCGTTGATCGGATGATTGTTCTGAGGAAATCCGCGCGCTTCGGATGAAGGAAGAGCCAGAGGTACAGGAGTGGGAGCACGAATGTTTCCTGCGGACTGATGATGCGTTTCCAGAGGGGCAACTGACTTCCGAGGAAGATCGTCGCAATTAGAAGAAGGCGCCATCGTTTCTCGGGGAGAACCGAGCGGGAAAGCATCCACGTGAGTAGGATAAGAATCACGGGGAAGACCGCATCAGCAGTGATTGATACGGTTTTTATGCCTACACCGAAGAACTGCATCGGCAGGGCGAGGATGCGTTCCCAGAGCTGTCCGAGCGGGTATGCCTGATCGCGTCGTTCGAAGAGCACCGGATTTCCGATCATCGGGTGACCGTCTGTTACTTCCCGGATACGCGAGAGGTAGAAGAGCTCATCGCTGCTCTCGATTACGATGTCCGGAAAGCGCCATTCATCGGACGAGCGGAGTGCGTTCCAGAGCGGCAGATTGATGATGAGTGTTGCCACGGTGGCAAGCAGCAGACCGATCAGCAGATCAGGGACGCTTCGTCGATCGGGAATAGTTGCTGAAGGATTCACAGACTTGAAGCGAGGAGGATAGAGTCGGTGATCAGAGAGTGATGCCGAGAGTTTTCGCATCCGCTTCCATCATGAGGGATGCCAGTTCCTGGAGTGATGTCTTCGGTGTCCATCCCAGCTTCTTCTCCGCCTTTGAATAATCACCGAGGAGTGTCTCCACTTCCGCGGGACGCCGGTACCGGGCATCCACCGCCACGATCGTGCGACCTTTTGCATCTTTGTAGATTTCGTCCGTGTCCGTTCCCTGCTTCGTCCACGCGATGCCAGCCCGCTTGAGGCAGAGCTCCAGAAATTCGCGGACGGAGTACTGCTTCCCGGTTGCCAGCACATAGTCATCCGCCTCGGATTGCTGCAGCATCCTCCACATCCCTTCCACGAACTCCGGCGCGTATCCCCAGTCACGTTTCGCATCCAGGTTGCCGAGGAACAGGCAGCTCTGCGTTCCCTTCAGGATCCGTGCCAGACTCAGGGTGATCTTGCGTGTGACGAAGTTCTCGCCGCGGCGAGGAGATTCATGGTTAAACAGGATGCCGTTCACAGCGAACATTCCATAGCTCTCGCGGTAGTTGCGGGTGAGGTAGAAGCTGTAAGCCTTGGCGCAGGCGTACGGACTGCGAGGATAAAACGGCGTCTTCTCGGACTGCGGGATTTCCATCGCTTTTCCGTACAGTTCGCTGCTGCTTGCCTGGTAGAACCGTGCCGGCAATCCCAGTGATCGCATCGCTTCCAGCAGCCGTGTGGTCCCGAGCCCCGTGATATCGCCGGTGCTCTCCGGGATGTCGAAGCTCACGCCGACGTGACTCTGCGCACCCAGGTTGTAGATCTCATCGGGTTTCACCGTTGCCAGCACGCGGAGCAGGGAATTGCTATCGCTCAAGTCGCCGTAATGCAGTTCCAGTGGGACTTTCGTGGTGTGCGGATCATTGAACAGGTGATCGATTCTGCCGCGGTTGAATGTCGATGCACGGCGGACGAGACCATGGACTTCGTATCCTTTCTTGAGTAGGAGTTCCGCCAGATACGATCCGTCCTGACCAGTGATGCCGGTGATGAGTGCACGCTTCGATGACATGGAAGGTTGTGGAAAGAAGATACGAAAGGGGAAGAACCAGAAGAAGCAAAGGAACCAGAAGAACCAGAGGATATTACGGCAGAATATTCTTCATCTCGAAAAACATTTGAAACACTTTGCCGATGTACTCGATCTCTTTGGTGGTGATGCCCTGGTGTGACCCAACATAGAAACCACAGCGGTTCACCCAGTCGGCAACCGGGAATTTTTTCTGATCAATTTTCATGGTTTCATACACCGGCTGGTTGATGAGCGGGAGCATGTCGCGGGTCTGGACGTTCCATTTCTCCAGATGCTGCACGAGCTCGTCCTTCGTGCAGGGTGCATCCGGCTTGATGACGATGGGGTACATCATGAACGCATGCTCTTGTACTGCTGGATCGAAGGATGGGAGCTGGAGGTACCGCTCAAATGGACGCAGAACCTTATTCAATTTCTTCGCATTCTCCTGCCGTTTTTTGATGATCTTCGGCAATTGTTTGAGTTGCCCCACACCGATAGCTGCCTCCAGTTCCGTCGCACGGAAGCTGAAGCCGCGCCGGATGAACCGGAAGCGCCGGCGGATGACTTCCTTGAACGCGGCACCATCGATGTCCTTGTCGTCATCGATGGAGATGTAGATGGAATCGCGTCCGTGGTTGGCGAGACTCCGGAGGATCTCCGCGTACTTCGGATCACTGGTGACTGCCAGTCCTCCGACTCCCGTGACGATTAAGTGAGCCACGTACGTGGAGAAGCAGCTGATGGCACCGAAGGATCCGGCGCGCCTGCCCTGGTACGACACGCCCATCGTCTCGCAGCTGTCCTCGATGATTTCGAGCTTGTGCTTGCGTGCGATCTTCAGGATCGGGTCCATGTCAGCGATCAGCCCGAACAGATGGACGACCATGATGCCGCGCGTCTTCGGCGTGATGGCAGCTTCTATTTTCGACGGATCAATGTTGTACGTTTTCGCATCGCAATCCACGAAGACAGGCTTGAGATGATGATCGAAGATAACGTTTGCGGTCGCAACGAAGGTCAGTGCAGGCACCAGGATTTCGTCTCCATCCTTCCAGCCGCAGGTTTCCCTGAGACACGCGACTGCGATGGATAGTGCGGATGTTCCGCTGTTCACGAAGACTGCGTATCTGGAATCATGTGCCGCTGCAAACTTTCGCTCGAACTCCCGGCTAAAGGGTCCGTAGGAGAGGCGGTTGGTCTTGAGCGCCTTCATCACGTTTGCAGTCTCTTCTTTGGAGATGCTTAGTGTGCCGACACCGATTGGGTAGGGGAGTTTGCGCATGGGGAGATTGTACGGGAGGTAAGGTAGGTAAGGTAGGTACGGTACGTAAGGTACGTCAGCTAGAGGGTTGGTTTCCATAAATGCTTCCATTACCTTCCTTACTTACAATACTTACCTTACCTTTGCGCGTTCTATCTTTTCCACCACAATCTCCGATTCTTCGCTATCCTCTCCCCATGCGCCTCGCCTACTGCACCAACGTCCGGCTCCCGAGCGAACGTGCCCACGGGCACCAGGTTGCCGAGGTAGCGAATGCGCTGGCTGCACTCGGGCATGACGTGACGATCATCGCACCGTTCCGCCGGAATGTCGTCGGTGCTGATTTTTGGACGTATGAAGGGGTATCGAAGGCGATCCGGCTCCAGTACGTCGGCAGCTTCGATCCCATCGCATCGCCGTTCCTTCCCGGGATTTTCGGGCTCTGGTGGATGAATGCGACCGTGCGTCACGGCATTCGCCGCTCAGTACATTCCGCTGCGTTTGATCTCGCCTACACACGGAGTCCGTCACTGCTTCCTGCACTCATCAAGACCGGTGTTCCGACGGTTCTGGAACTTCATCAGCTGCCACGGTTCGGTCGGTCTGCATTCATCACACTCTGCAATCGTTGTGTTCTGATTGTGTCTCTGACGCAGTCGATGGCTGCCGCACTGCGTGAATGGGGCGTCGATCCGACAAAAATTATCGTTGAAGGAGATGCGGTGAACCTCAAGAAGTACACGACACTTCCATCACGCGACATTGCCAGACAAACATTTAATCTCCGGACAGATCGGACGGTGGTCGGATACGTCGGTCGGCTCAAGACGCTCGGGATGGAGAAGGGAGTCGAGACGATTCTCCATGGCATCGCCAAAGATAAGCGCTTCTTCGCGTTTATCGTCGGGGGTCCTGTATCCGATTGCCGTCAGTACCGTGCACTCGCTGCGTCTCTTGGGCTCACAGATCACGACGTGCATTTCACCGGTGAGGTTCCGGCATCGCAGGTTCCCTCCGCGCTCGCTGCGTGCGATCTCCTCGCCATGCCGTTTCCGGATCTCCCTCACTACCGGCTGCACATGTCGCCGCTTAAAATGTTCGAGTACATGGCGAGCGGGCGTCCCATCATCACCTCCGATCTCCCGACAATCCGTGACGTGCTTTCCGAAGAGACGGCGGTGTTCTGTATTCCAGGAGACGTATCGAGTTTCAACCAGGCACTCTCATGGATGATCGGTCATCCAGCTGAGGCAACAGAACGCGCCAGCAAAGCCCGATCGCTCGTGGAGAGGTATACGTGGGAAATGCGGATGGGAAGAATTTTTGAGCGGGTAGCGGATAGTAAATAAACGGGAAGAGTATCGAGTATCCGGTATTCAGTATTGAGTATGAGGGAAACATTGTTGGATACTCCATACTTCATACTCCATACAACATACTGCCTCCTCGCTACCAATTACTTGCTACCTGCTACACTCGGTTTATGCGGATTGCCTACTGCACCACCCTCCGGCTTCCCAGTGATCGAGCACGGTCGTACCAGGTGGCCAAGGTGGCGGAGGCACTGACGGAGAACGGGCACAGCGTGCAAATCTTCACTCCCTGGGCGGATGACGGCGAGACAGTCACATCGGTGTATGGACTATCCACTCCACTCTCCGTCGAACGTCTCGGCAGCGGCGTTCCCCGTGAGCGGGATTTTCTCCCGACATTTCTGAGACGTTCGGTGACACTTGCATCGTTTAAGCGTCAGCTTAAGACAACTCTCAAAGACCGGAAGGAACAGTTTGACCTCCTCTACACGAATACACCGGAGCTCCTGCCTGCTCTCGTCCGGGTCGGTCTGCCTGTCATCCTGGAACTGCGACATGCGCCCGCACATCTCACCAAGAGCTTCATCCGTTCCCTGAAGCAATGCCGGTTAGTCGTGGTTCTCACATCCACTCTCCGTCAGGCGATTGTCGATGCCGGATTGGTCGATGTCCCCGTGATCGTCGAGAGCGATGGCGTCGATCTCCGTGATTTCGAAGCCACGGCACCCATCGAGCAGACGCGGACATCACTCTCTGCTGCTCCCGGCGTGCCGCTCCTCACATTCGTCGGCAGTCTGATGGTCGAGGGTCACTCGCGCGGTATCCCGGAAATGCTGGAGGCGCTCGAGGTTCTCCGAAAACGCGGACTCGTCTTCCGTGCAGCCATTGCCGGCGGTCCGGCGGAAGCGGTGACACGGCTCAGTCAATTGTTGACTGACGGACTCAAGCCCATGGTCACGTTCCTCGGCGTCATCAGCCGCTTGCAGGTTCCGTCGTTGCTCGCAGCATCCGATGTTCTCCTGTTCCCTGCACCCGCATCCGATCATCCGTTTTTCGCTCATTCATTTTCTCCACTCCAGTTATTCGAGTACCTGGCGAGTGGTCGCCCTGCGGTTGTCCCTGACCTACTCCCGCTCAAGGACATCGCCGATGCATCGATGGTTTCTTTTTATCCGCCTGGCAATATTGAGTCGTTCGCCAAAACAATCCGTGCGGTTCTCGACGATCGTGAAGCTGCCGTCAAGAAAGCAGGCATCGCCCGGGCGCACATCGCACAGTTTTCATGGGTGAGGAGGATGGAGAGGGTCATCGGAGCCGTCGGAAAGTAAAGTAGGTATTGTAGGTAAGGTATGTAAGGTAGGTGATGGGAGCGACATTGGAAAAGATCACTTACCTTACCTACTTTACTTACCTTACCTTCGTTTGTTCTCTGCTCTTCTCCCTCCTACACTGACCCCGTGCTTACCGTCCTCTCCTCCGCCTCCGCCCGGCCGAACTTCGTCAAGCTCGCGGCGGTGCACCATGCACTGGCGGCACGGAAGGACGTGCGGCACCTGATCGTCCATACAGGTCAGCACTACGATCCGCTCTTTTCGGATATCTTTTTCAAGCAACTTTCCATTCCACTGCCCGACAAAAACCTGGGGATCAAAGGTGGGCTCGATCGCGAGACGATCATCGACATGACGGCATGTGCCATGGCGCCGGTCATTGAGGAACTGCGCCCGGATCTTGTGTTGGTGTACGGGGATGTGAACGGTGCCGTCGGTGCGGCGAGGGCAACGAAGAACATCGGCATTCGCCTGGGTCATGTCGAGGCGGGACTCCGTTCCTTCGATGCTTCCATGCCGGAGGAAGTGAATCGCATTGAAATTGATCGGATTGCAGACATTCTCTTTGTCAGTGAGGAATCCGGCATGCGTAACCTCAAGGACGAGAAGATTTCAGGTCAGGCGCATCTTGTCGGCAACACGATGATCGATACGCTCGTGCGGATGATGCCGATGATTGAGAAGGAGGGTCTTCCGAAGGGCATTCCTGACCGATTTGCTGTTGTTACACTGCACCGACCGAGCAATGTCGATCGTGCGGAGGATCTGGAGCGGAATCTCCGGTTCCTTGTCGATCTGTCGCTCAAGTGTCCTCTCGTCTTACCTCTCCATCGTCGTACGCAGGAGAAGATCCGACGCTTCAATCTGAGTAAATACCTGGTGCCATCGATCATTGTCTTGGAACCACTGGGGTACATCGAATTCCTGGCACTCATCAGGCGCGCCAGCTTTATCCTCACTGATTCCGGCGGCATTCAGGAGGAGGCGGCGTTCCTCCGAAAGAAATGCTTCACACTCCGGCTGAATACTGAACGTCCTTGCACAGTCAAGAGCGGGAGCAATACATTGATTGATCTTACGAAAGATGCGGATAGGCAGGTGATTCTCAACTTTGCGTCGTCATCCGATGTCGCGACGGTGATTGTTCCGGAGCTATGGGATGGGAGGACGGGGGAGCGCATTGCCGATAGGGTCAGGTATCAGGGTCAGGGAGAGGGGCAGGGTGTTCTTTTGGAGCAAAGAACTTGATATTTCTCATCTGCTAACCAACTAACAGAGATCTTGCAAAGATTTTGATGTGATGATCTTTCGTCATGTTCAGACATGCAAGAGACTTGTGTCATGCAGCATTTCTCAGAACTCAATGCCTGGAAAAATGGTTTGGAA
>CAINWJ010000060.1 GCA_903854455.1 Candidatus Peribacteria bacterium
AAATCTCGGTGAATACTGGAGCAAGTACGACGACCGTCACGCGCGTTGCCAAGTTTCTGGAGAACGGCGAGGGCGGCTACCGCAAGGCACTGAACGCGCATCGGCATCATCGTATGGTCTCGAGCGTGCCGCAGAGTTCGCAGCATGCCGAGGCCTCCGTATCCCCGCCTCTCGGAGAGCGGCCAGTGTCGGTGCTGCAGAAGTATCTGGAGAGGGCGAAGGAGGAGCAATAGATGAATACTAAAAACGAATCGGGGCTTTTTTGTGTCATACTTCCCCCATGCACGAATCCTTCATTCGCCGCTGCCTTACCCTCGCCGAAGATGGTCGTGGATTTGTCGGTATCAATCCGATGGTTGGCGCTGTACTTGTTCGCGATGGGACGATCATTGCCGAAGGATTTCATGAAGCCTTCGGAACTTCTCATGCTGAGCGTCAGTTACTGGAAAAGTATGATCAAAAATTTAGAACATCAGATGTGCTCGTTGTGAATCTGGAACCCTGCTGCCACACGGACAAGAAAACGCCGCCGTGCGCACAGTTCATCGTCGAAAAAGGCATCAAGCGTGTGGTATGTGGCATGCTCGATCCAAATCCGAAGGTTGCCGGGGAGGGGATACAGTTCCTGCGTTCGATGGGTGTCGAAGTGATCGGTCCGGTATTGCCGGAGGAATGTGCGAGATTGAATCGGGGATTTGTTTCGCTGATGATGCAGAGAAGGCCGTGGATCACGCTCCATGAAGCACGGACAGTCGATGGTCGTCATGCGAATCCCGATGGTTCTCCGCTCAAAATTACTTCTAAGGAGCAGGATCAGTGGGCGCATCAGTTCCTCCGTGCCCGTCACGATGCGATCTTGGTCGGCATCGGAACGATTCTGGCAGATGATCCACAGCTCAATGTCCGGTTCATCGATCATCCGCCGCAGGTGTATCGGATTATTCTTGATCCTCATTTCAGGATTCCGCTGGAGGCGAAGGTGGTGAATGGGGAGCTGGCGAGGGGGACGATTGTGGTACGTCAGGAAACCAAGGATTTCAAGGAAACCAACGAAACCAAGGAAAAGATGGAGATTTTGCAAAAGAGGGGAGTGAGGGTTATTCAAATTTCTCACAATCACAATCAACATTTAAAAAACAAGGGAGCGGGTTTCCCTGCCCTCCGTAGCTTCAGCGAAGGAGGGCTACCCGCGGCGCCATCAGCTTCTTTCAATTGGCACTTGCTCTGGCGATCACTCACGACACCAATCGGCGATTTCCATGGCATCACCAGCATTCTCGTGGAAGGTGGTCCGAGGACATGGGAGACCTTCAGAGATGCGAGGATGGCTGATGAAGAAATAGTACTAGTTGGAGAAATGTAGAATGTATAATGTAAAATGTAGAATGATGGCATCAGAAAGCGAGAATTCTACATTCTACATTCTCAATTCTCCATTACGTTCACCACCCCATCTTCCTCTTCAGCTTCTGTCCCATTTTTACGATGGACTTTATTGCGCGGAGTTTGAACGGCAGCATCCCTGTTTTCTTGAAGTTGCTGACCAGAGTGACGAATTCTCCACCTTTCTTCTCCATCGCTGCCAGTGATGCCGGGCGCTTGTCGACCACCAATCCGAACTTGCCGCGGCCTAGCGTGCAGCTTCCTTCGAAGTGTGTGCCGACGATGGAGCAACCGAAGTACTGAAGTCCTGCGCTGACGTGGGATGTCGTGCGTTTAAGCATCGGCCAGGCGGCAGCAGGAGCACCGCCGGTGAAGATCAGGAACGTCGGTTTTCCCTCGAGCGTGCCGACGGAGTGCGTGTTCTCATCCAGTCCGAACGAACCCATGCGGTCGATCAGATTTTTGAGGTGAGCCGGGACGCTGAAGTTCCACACGGGGCTTGCGATGACTAATCCATCGCATCGTCGGATGGTTTCGCGGATTTCCGGAAAACGATCGCTGATGGAGCAGGTGGCGTCGTAACATTTCAAATCGAAGTGATCGAGCTGAAGGTTCTTAAGCCGGATGATGGTTGCTTCGGCACCGGAGGCTGTGATGCCTTCCCTGAACTTCTCCGCAAGGAGATGCGAATTACTCGGTTCATTGGTTCCGGCGACGATGATGCTGATGGTGACCTTGGATGCGGAAGGCATGGGGTGTTTGGAATGAATGAATCCACTGTATCCGAAAACAACTACAAGCTAACAGCTAAAAGCTAACAGCTTCGTTGCCACTTCTTCTGGCACCGACAAAAAAACATGCTGCGATGTATATTTCGCAATAGTTGCAATGCATCAATTTTCTTCATCCAGATCAAGAAAATTCAGATGCAACGGTTTTCATCCGGAGAAAATTGCCGAGGCTTGAGTGTCGAGAACTTCTGAGTACACTACACAGATGTTGTGGCAGTGATCCCACTTCAGCCACTATATATTGTGTCCCCCATTCTATCATGAATCCCCGCGCTCACACTGATACCGCACGAGATATTCCCCGCGATGAGGCTGCCCCCGTTCTTGACGCTGCCAAGAAGAAAGCGCACAAGCATGTGCAGGATCAGCGTGGCAGCAGGCAGGGGATGGTGGTGAGTCGCCGCTTCACGACACCGGGTTCCGATCCACTGGAGCAGGTGACGTACGATCGTCGGACGAGCAGGATCACGAACACGAACGGGTCCATCGTCTTCGAGATGAAGGATGCCGAGGTGCCGGCTGCATGGAGTCAGGTGGCGACGGACATCGTCGTGTCCAAGTACTTCCGCAAGGCCGGTGTGCCGCAGACGGATGAGAAGGGGAATATTCTCAAGGATTCCAATGGAAACGTGCTCACGGGTCCGGAGCGGTCGGTGAAGCAGGTGATTCGCCGGCTCGCAGGATGCTGGAGGTGGTGGGGCGAGCAGCACGGCTACTTCGCAACATCACACGATGCCCAGGCGTTCGAGGACGAGCTCAAGTACATGCTGGTCCACCAGATGGCGGCACCGAACAGTCCGCAGTGGTTCAACACCGGCATCGCGTACGCCTACGGCATCACCGGTCCGGCACAGGGGCACTTCTACGCCGATCCGGTCACGGGTGAGATCAAGCGGAGTGAAGATGCCTACACGCATCCTCAGCCGCACGCCTGCTTCATCCAGAGCGTTGCCGATGACATGGTCAATGAAGGCGGCATCATGGATCTGTGGGTTCGTGAGGCTCGATTATTCAAATATGGCTCTGGCACGGGTACGAACTTCAGTAATCTCCGCGGCGATGGTGAGCCGTTGTCCCAGGGCGGCAAGAGCTCGGGTCTCATGAGCTTCCTCAAGATCGGTGACCGTGCAGCCGGCGCCATCAAATCCGGCGGCACGACGCGCAGAGCGGCTAAGATGGTCTGTCTGGATCTGGATCATCCGGACATCGAAGAATTCGTGAACTGGAAGGTGAACGAGGAGAAGAAGGTCGCGGCACTCGCTGCCTCCGGCTACGACACGGACTTCAACGGCGAGGCGTATGCGACGGTGTCGGGTCAGAACTCCAATAACTCCGTCCGCATCCCGCACGCATTCTTCAAGGCACTCGAGCAGGATGCCGACTGGAATTTGATCTGGCGTACGGAGAGGCGAAAGGCGCAGAAGGAAGGACGCGAGGCGCGGCCGTGCAAGACGCTCAAGGCTCGTGCTCTCTGGGATCAGGTTGCTTACGCCGCATGGGCCTGCGCCGATCCCGGCGTGCAGTACGATTCCACCATCAATGACTGGCACACGTGTCCCGCCGATGGTCGCATCAATGCAAGTAACCCATGCAGTGAGTACATGTTCCTAGATAACACCGCCTGCAACCTGGCATCGCTCAACCTGCTCAAATTCATCAAGAACGATGCAGCCACCGGTCGGAAGGCATTCATGATCGAGGAGTACCGACATGCCGCGCGCATCTGGACGATGGTGCTGGAGATCTCCGTGCTGATGGCACAGTTCCCAAGCCAGGAGATCGCTGATCTGAGCTACCGCTTCCGCACGCTCGGTCTGGGCTACGCGAACCTGGGAGCGATGTTGATGCAGATGGGCATCGCCTACGACAGCGAGCTCGGGCAGTCCATCTGTGCCGCACTCTCCGCCATCCTGACGGGTGAGGCGTACGCCACATCGGCAGAGATGTCGGGTGTGCTGGGTCCCTTCGCAGGATTCGATAAAAACCGTGAGCACATGCTCCGCGTGATCCGCAACCACCGTCGTGCCGCGTACAACGCACCGGCAAGCGAGTACGAAGGATTGGGTGTGATACCGGTCGGGATCGATCAGCGGCTCTGTCCTCAGGATTTACTCTCCGCTGCCAAGGAGACGTGGGACCGGGCTCTCGCAACGGGCGATCAGTTCGGTTTCCGCAATGCGCAGGTCACGGTCGTTGCACCGACGGGCACCATCGGATTGCTCATGGATTGCGACACCACCGGCATCGAGCCGGACTTTGCACTCGTGAAGTTCAAGAAGCTCGCGGGTGGCGGGTACATGAAGATCGCGAACCAGTCGCTCAGGCCCGCTCTGGTGGAGCTCAAGTACACTGAGGATCAGATCGCCGACATCATGCGCTATGCGACCGGAACATTGAGTCTGGAAGGCGCACCGCACATCAATCGCGCGTCCCTTAAGCAAAAGGGATTTGGCGATGCCGATATCGCGAAGATCGAGAAGTCATTGCCAACCGTCTTCGAGCTCGGTTTCGCGTTCAACCGCTGGGTGCTGGGTGAGGAGACGATGAAGCGGCTCGGGTTTACCGATGAGCAACTGAACGATCAGTCCTTCAATCTCCTGAAAGCTCTCGGTTTTACTGAAGCCGAAATCGAGGAGGCGAATATCACCATCTGCGGTCGGATGACGGTCGAAGGCGCACCGCATCTCAAGGCTGAGCATTTGCCCGTCTTCGACTGCGCCAGCAAGTGCGGCAAGATCGGCAAGCGGTACATCTCCGCCGAGGGTCACATCCGCATGATGGCGGCAGCGCAATCGTTCATCACCGGTGCCATTTCCAAGACCATCAATCTGCCCAACGAAGCGACGGTCGAAGATTTCAAGCAGGCGTATTACCTCTCCTGGAAGCTCGGCGTGAAGGCGAATGCTCTGTACCGCGACGGCTGCAAGATGAGCCAGCCGCTTGGCGCGAAGTCGGACAAAAAGAAGGATGCCGTCGCAGAGGAAAAGGCAACGATTGTCGAAAAGATCGTCATCAAGGAAGTCCCGCGTCGTCGCAAGCTGCCCGACGAACGCCTCTCCATCACGCACAAGTTCTCGGTTGCCGGTCACGAGGGGTACCTCCACGTCGGCATGTACGAGGACGGCCGCCCCGGCGAGATCTTCATCAAGATGAACAAGGAGGGTTCCACACTCTCCGGCGTCATGGATACGCTGGCGCTGTCGCTCTCCATGAACCTGCAGTACGGCGTGCCGCTCGATGTTCTGTGCGGCAAGTTGGTGCACGTGCGTTTCGAGCCGATGGGTATGACTACGAACCGCGAGATCCCCATGGTGAAGAGCTTGATGGATTACCTCGGTCGCTGGCTCGCACTCAAGTTCCTGACCAAGGAGCAGGCGATGAAGTTCCATAACAGGGATCTAGTTGAGAAGGCCTATTCGGATGGCACCAAGAGCAAGGAAGCCTTCGCCATGCGTCTGCCCATTCTGGACGAAGGTGATCCGGAACCGGTCAATCTTCGATCCGCTGTCGCAGAGCAGCCCAAAACCGAGATTGCAGCTACTCCGCAAGCAGATGCCACTCCGAGCAAGGTTGAGCTCGCCAGGCAGCAGGGCTACACAGGCTCGATGTGCCTAGGCTGCGGTAGCTTCAAGGTGAAGAGGAATGGAAGTTGCGAAGTGTGCTTGGATTGCGGGGGGACGTCGGGTTGTAGTTGATGAAGGTACGGAAGGTACGGAATGTAAGGTAGGTAAGGTAGGTGAGCGCGGGTCACATCGCTCGCGAGCGACGTGACGGGACTGCTGCCCCGCAACATTTCGTACATCATTTCCCGCAGCCGGGACGCCGCGTCCCGGTGTGATGACCGAGGTTTGAACAGCCGGATGTCGCATCTATACTGCGCCCATGTCTGATTCGTATCTCGATCATCTGCCATCCCACGAACGTGAAAAGATTCGGAAGCGTTTGCGGAGTCCGGAGGAATACGAGCGGCTACGGGAGAAGGTGAAGGGTCCGGAGGATCTGGAGCGGGAGATGAACAGGAACGCCGAGTTCGCCGAAGCAAAACTTCATTTGGAAACTGAGCCATCTGTTCAGGAGCATGCCAAGGATGCGGTGGCGGCATTCATCGACAAGCAAGGATTGGATTCAGCATTCGACAAGCTGCCTGCGAGTGCTAGGGAAGCACTCAGGAAAGGTCAGTTTGAGGTGACGGTGGATGTGAGCGGCAAGGAGCCGAGGCTAGCGGTCAAGCCGACAGCAAAACCAAAGGAGAAGAAGGGCGCGACTGATGCGCCGAGCGGGAATGTCGCGGAGGTATATCCACTGAAAGCGGCGTTGCAGCAGCAGGTAATGGCATCGTTCAAGATGGGCGGAGGGGATGGGGTGGCATGGATTTAAGGATTCCGAAGAAACCGAGG
>CAINWJ010000061.1 GCA_903854455.1 Candidatus Peribacteria bacterium
GGGAGCAGCCGTTCCGGCTGCGTCGAACCAGACCTCATTTGAAATGAATTTGATACCATTGGATCCTGTCCGCTGACCCCATGAACTCAGAATCATTCGCTTCAATCCTCGGCTCCTACGATTACACGCTCCCACCCGAGCTGATCGCCAAGGAACCCGCTTCTCCGCGGGACAGCGCACGATTACTCATCTACAACCGCAACGATCAATCCGTCGTCATCGATCAATTCTCGAACATCATCGATTATCTGCCGAAGAATGCGGTGCTGGTGTTCAACCGAACCAAAGTGATTCCGGCGAGGTTCGATCTCAAGAAAAAAACCGGAGGAAACGTGGAGGCGCTGATGATCAAGATTGGAAATCATGCAGGATCGATTGAACCGGAGAAGGGAGATGCACATTCATCAATCACCGTTCTCGCAACCGGCTCTTTCAAACCCGGTGATCGATTGACGTGGGAAGATGGTCATACATTCACCGTGCTCAAACGAGTCGAGAAAGAAGCGATCCTGGAACCTTCATTCCCGATCGAGAATCTCCACAATTTACTCGAGAAATTCGGGAAAACACCGCTGCCGCCGTACATGAAAGACTCTCCTCTTTCGGAAGATCGTCGGAGGAATGAGTATCAGACTGTTTTTGCCAAAGAGAAAGGATCAGTCGCTGCACCGACGGCAGGCTTGCACTTCACGAAAGAGCTGATCAAAAATATTGCACAGTCTGGGAGAGGAATTGCCGAGGTCACACTGCATGTGAACCTGGGGACATTCGCGCCGCTGACGGAGGAACAATGGCGGCTCAAGAAGCTTCACACCGAGTACTACTCGATCGATCCTGACACAATTGCATTGCTCAATCGTGCAAAGGTTGACCGCAAGCCGATCATTGCCATCGGAACAACCTCGGTGCGCACACTGGAATCCGCATCGGATGGATCGACAATCGTTCGACCAAGCGGATCGACTGATCTCTTCATGACTGAAGAAACCAGGCCGCACTTCGTCGATCACCTGATCACCAACTTCCATGTACCAAGGTCGAGCCTGCTGATGCTGGTGTCCGCATTCACAGGCAGAGAGAAGCTGCTCAAGCTGTATGATCAGGCAATCAAGGAGCAGATGCGGTTCTTTTCTTTTGGAGATGGGATGATGATTGTCTGAAAATTTCCGCAGCCGAGAACGGCTGCTCCTTTTCATCTATATTTATCTTTCTCCAGAGGAGCGCCCGTTCCCGGGCGCGGCAATTCCAGAATTCCTTCCCTTCGCCATCACCGCTACACTCTCGCAGCTATGTCACTAAAAATCGGAATTGTGGGCTTACCCAATGTCGGCAAATCGACGCTGTTCAATGCGCTGACCCGCAGCCACGGCGCGCAGGCGGCGAACTATCCGTTCTGCACCATCGAACCCAATGTGGGTGTGGTGGAAGTGCCGGATGAGCGGCTCCAGAAACTCGCAAGTCTGATTACTCCGGAGAAAGTGGTCCCGGCGATCGTCGAGTTCGTGGACATCGCAGGACTGGTCAAAGGTGCCAGTAAAGGCGAGGGGCTCGGGAACGCATTCTTAAGTCATATCCGCGAAGTGGATGCCATCTGCCACGTCGTTCGCGTCTTCGAGGGCTCGGAGGTGATTCACGTGGAAGCAACCATCGATCCCAAGCGCGACCGGGAGACCATCGAAGCCGAGCTCTGCATCGCGGATCTGGACCGTGTCACGAAGAAGATCGACAAGATCCAGGGTGGCGCGAATACCGGTAACAAAGAATTGAAGAAAGAGCTCGCTGTACTGGAGAAGATCAAGGCCGCGCTGAATGCCGGCAAGCTGGCATCGACCGTGGAGCTCGGGAAAGAGGAAATCCCCTACCTCAAGGCGATGCAGCTACTCACGGCAAAACGAATGATCTACGGACTGAATACCGATGAGCAGAGTCTCGGCAAGCTCTCGCTCCATGATGCGAAGGTGAAAGCGGGGCTCACGGACAAAGACACTGCCATCATCGTCTCCGCGAAGATCGAGGAAGAGCTGATCGAACTGACGCCCGAGGAAGGCCGGACCCTGCTCAAGGATCTGGGCGTGGAGTCATCGGGATTGAATCTGCTGATCCGTGCCGCCTACGACGCGCTGGGACTGCAAACCTACTTCACGGCTGGAGTGAAAGAAGTACGTGCATGGACGGTCAAGAAAGGCGCGACGGCACCGGAAGCCGCCGGCGTCATCCACACGGACTTCGAGAAAGGCTTCATCCGAGCAGAGACAATTTCCTATGCAGACTTCGTTGCGAACGGTGGCGAACTTCAGGCAAAAGAAGCAGGAAAAATGCGCATCGAAGGCAAGGAGTACATCGTGCAAGACGGAGATGTGATGCATTTTAGGTTTAATGTGTGAGATGAAAGGAAGGAAACCAAGGGAACCAAAGAAACCAAGGATTCCAAGGAATAGTTGTTCCGGTATTAAGATTGGATTGACGCATTAGTCACTGACTACCGGCAGAGCCGGTAGCATGAAGAAGGCCCTTTGAAGGGGGCAGGAAGCGGGAAGAGAATCAGAGGATGATGTTGATATGCCTCGCACTCCCCCATCCTCGTCCTTCCCCCGACGGGGGAAGGATGCCTTGCTATGAAGCCTGGCTTCAGAGAAAGTCACCTCTTCCCCATCGGGGGAAGAGGACAGGAGATGGGGGCGGGGACGCGAACTGATACAGAGACAACGCCGGGATGGTAGAACTCAGGAATGTCTCACCGGCAGAGCCGATTGTTTACTGAATGATTATTATAGTGACTCATTGATCACGCTTACTCGAGTTACCTCGA
>CAINWJ010000062.1 GCA_903854455.1 Candidatus Peribacteria bacterium
GCAGGCATGATCTTGTCGATGGGTATGGCAGTCGATGCGAACGTCCTGGTCTTCGAGCGCATGAAGGAAGAGATGCGCAGGGGCAAATTGCTGCCGACGGCCATCGAGCTCGGGTTCCGCAAAGCCTGGCCCTCTGTCCGCGACGGCAACTCCTCAACACTCATCACCTGTGCGATCCTCTTCGTAATTGGCACCAGCATCATCCGCGGCTTCGCCATCACGCTGACCATGGGTATCCTCATCTCGCTCTTCACGGCGATGATCGTCACGAGGTGGTTCTGCCGGAAGCTCGTGTCATCTCCGCTGGCTGCACGCAGTGATTTGATTGGAATCCCGAAGATTGAAATTCCCAATGACCAATCCTCAATGACCAAATAATGCCCAATGTTCTAATTCCCAAGACACTGATAATCGATGAATCATTGGGCATTTGAGCATTGAGAATTCTTTGGGAATTGGACATTGGACATTGGGCATTCCCCTCCTATGGATTCCCTCTTCCTCCGCAACATCCGCATCTTAACTTGCATCGGTGTTCCTGCGGAAGAACGAAAAACTGCACAGGAACTCCTGGTTTCGCTTGAGTTCCTCAATCCGATCGATGTCATTGCCCGAAGTGATGATCCTACCGACGGGATTGATTACGCAGACGTAACAAATCTCGTGCAAACAATCGCAAAAACGGAGCGGAAGACCATCGAACGCTTCGCGGAAGATGTTGCCACAGCAATGCTGAGAGAATTTAAGCCAAAAGGTGGGATTCGTGTAACCGTCGAAAAGCATCCGCCACTGCCACTGGAATCAGCATCAGTGAGGATCGAACGTCTCCTCCCCCATCCCTAACCCTTCCCCCGATGAGGGAAGGGAACTGCTCCGCTCAATGCGATGTCTCCAGCCAGCTCCTCCGTCTTCATAGGCTTAGGATCGAACATCGATCCGGAGAAGAATCTGCGTGCCGCTGCCACGCAATTGAAAGCTCAGTTCCCCAACATTCGATTTTCAAGTGTCTTTTCCTCGGCACCGCTAGAACGGATTGACCAGCCGACGTTTCTCAATGCGGTGGCAAGAATTGAAACCGATCAATCACCGACCGCATTGAAATCAATATTGGAATCGATTGAATTCTCGCTCAAGAAATCCCCACCCTTCCGCTTCGGACCACGCACGATTGATTTGGATATTCTACTGTATGGCAATCTGGTGCTCCCTGATGCCAAAACCTGGATGACGAAGAAGCGATCAGCGATCAGTCGCGAGAGGCGAACCTCGCCAGAGGCGGGCGATCAGCGATCAGAAATTCTGACGATACCGCATCTGAAAATGGATAAACGCCGCTTCGTCCTGGAACCATTGCTGGAATTGATCGATCCGGCGACGATCCATCCTGTATCGGGCAAACCGTTGGCTGCTTTCCTGCAAAGCACGCTTGATCAAACGTGCACACGGACAGCGATCGTTCTATAGTGATGATCTCATGGTTGCGGGGCAGCAGCCCCGCTCTTTCCTTACTTTCCGTACCTCCCCTGCCCTTCCATGGAACACATGTACGAATCCCTTCTCAAGGCGGTCAACGGCGAAGACGCCTCCCGTTCGGGACTCAAGAAAACCCCCAAGCGCGCTGCCGACATGTTCCGGTTCCTGACGTCGGGATATGACCTGGATCTCCAGAAAGTGATCAACGGCGCTCTCTTCCCAGCGGATGCAGACGGCATGGTGATCGTGAAGGACATCGAGTGCTACTCGCTGTGCGAGCACCACCTGCTCCCATTCTTCGGCAAAGTTCACGTCGGGTACATCCCGGACAAGAAGATGATCGGGCTCAGCAAGATCGCACGGGTCGTCGACATGTTTGCCCGCCGGCTGCAGGTCCAGGAGCGACTCGGCCAGCAGATCTGCGATGCGCTGCAATCAATCCTCAAGCCAAAGGGCATCGGTGTGGTCATCGAAGCCAATCATCTCTGCATGATGATGCGCGGAGTGGAGAAGCAGCACAGCGCCGCCATCACCAGTCATATGATGGGGAACTTCAAGCGCGATCCGAGGACCAGGGAGGAGTTTTTGAGCCTGATAAAGAGATAGAAATTGTCTTCTGCCGCGCAAAGCATTGCGCTCCTATAAAAATATATTTTGGTAAAGGGAGCGGGATGCTTCCCGCGGTCGACAAGTTTTTTCAAGATGAAACCTCTCAGTGATCTCTACGCAGCAAGTGGCTTCGGGCTGCGGTCATCAATCAAACCCAGATCCTTCCGATCCACGGCCTTCTCCACGTTACCTAACGTCAGATCAGCCTCATCAATGCACTGCAGTAACCTCGCCTTGTAACTCTTGTATTCCTCCGACACGAACTCCTCGCCTGTTGTAGCAACTGTCAGACCTTCGATGATTTCGGTCGTCTCAAATCCCTCACCGGCGATCACGACAGTCGATGATCCGTCGTACGTCATCATCGGATCAGTGTGGTGGTGCATCGCATGGTAGAGCTCGTGCTCAAATGCCTCCTCCATTCGGGCAATCGTCTGCGAAACACCATGCCTGCCGGCTTCGGCAGCGGGAACCTTGAGTGTATTCGTCGCAATCGTGATAGAACCGTTGAACTGGCCACCGACACCGTCCGGCAATGGACCGATGGCAGCATCGTGGGACATGCGCTGTATCGCAGCGATGTACTGTCTGACTTCCTGATCATTCAGTTCCAATCCCGCCGCAGCATATTCTATCGTTCTGCCCAATTCCTGAGCAGAGACATTTCCCCGATCTTCCGCACGATCGACTGCTCCATTGATCACGGCGGCAGTCATCTCCGGTGCCGATGGTGTGTGCTCTGCTGTGTGCATGGCGCCAGTGTGACGAATGCCAAGCCGGAAGAAATGACAACGGGATCTGAAGTGCAACGACAGTCATTTTTCGTGGAGCTGATGAGAATAATGCGATGCTAACGAAGTGGAGAGTCGGCAGAATTTATGCCTACCTCATAGCAGTGAACGGCTTGGAGTTATCTTGACGTCCGCTCTTGGCATCGTCCTGCCCAACAGTAGCTGCTTCTTTCTCCTGCGCGGAAATCGTCTCAAGGATGGTCAACCAATCTTTCGTTCTCCGGAGAGACATGGCAGATCTTGCACGGGAGCCGAGAGCACCTCTCGCCTGCGCGATGGTAGCCTCAGCCGATGCAGGAGTGGCTGTAGCGCGCTTGGCGAGCGTGCCGCCGAGCGGCAAATGGACGACTGAGTCCGAAATTCTGGCGATGCGGATAGCCGCATCGGAATTGTCCTTGCCCAATCGTTCTGCGTTGGACATAGCAACATCGAGAAGCTCAAGGTGAGCTTTGGCCGCTCTGTCATCACCGGTGATTCCCTTGGCCAGATCCTGCAATGACATATCCATCCATCGGCGGGTACCGGAGGAGAAAACTTCAATACGGTACAGAGAACCAGCGCGAGGTGGTTCTAAGCCGCGTGGAGTCGACGGTGCTGCCGATGGTGTACGAGGGGAGGTGTGCATGGCGCCAGTGTTCCGTGAATCATCCTTCACCGACATCAGGAAGATGCCGGAAGTCTGCATACCGTGAAGTAATCGCTTCTTGAAGCCACGATCAAGGGGTGCCTGATCCGTATTCAGCGGGGCGGCAGCCCCGCGCTCCCAATTCCAAATCCCTAATTCCTAATCCCTAATCCCCGACCCAACCCCCTACCTCACCCTCTTCTCCTTCTTCGTCGCCCGCTCCAGCTCCTGCTTCTCAATCATGCTATAGACCGCCAGTTTGGTGACGGGGAAATGCTTGCCGCTCTTCGCATCACCGTTGCCGTTGCCGTTCTTCTTCTGCTTCCCCTTCCAGATCTTGTCGATATTAACCCGGTACATGTTGTGGTACTTCTCCAGCTCATCCGGTCCCGCCATCTTCAGCACATCCAGCTCCGGCGCGAACATTTCACTGTACCGATCACGACGTCTGATGAGTTTGGCGGACCCGTCAGGATACATCATGATGATCGCTGGACGCTTGATGGTGTTGAAGTTCGAAGACATCACCTGCGCATACGCACCGACATCCATGGCAGCCAGCAGATCGCCGGAACGCAACTTCGGCATCTCGATGTCATGACGGATCAGGTCCCACGCATCGCAGGTATTGCCAGCGATCGTGACGGTATGCACACGACGTGAGCTTAGTTGGGACGCCGGAAGAATGTCGTACTGGATCCCCGTTTGAATCAATGCATCAGGAATGAAGTTGTACGTGGATCCGTCGGCGATCACCATGCGCTTCTTCAAACCCAATCGCTTCTTGCTGATCACACGCATGAGACCGATACCGGAGTTCAAGACGATGCTCTTCCCCGGCTCGAAGATCAGTTGCAGATGCCCGATACCGTACCGTCGTTGCAATCCCTGGAAGTACTTGGGGAAGTCGCGCATCTTCTCGATGGGAAACGCGTCCTCCTCACCAATGGCAGCAGGGAAGCCGCCGCCAAGGGACAGACTCTGAACACGAATCCCGCGATCCTGACAACGCTTGATGAGCTTGATGAGGATGCGCGCCGCCATCTTGAATACGCGGGGATTGTGGACGTAACCACCCATGAAGTGCAGACCCTTGAAGTCGACGTACGGACTCTGCTTGGCCAGATCGATGGCACGTTCCACATACCCGATGGGGATGCCGTACTTGTTGCCGCGTGTGGAATACGTTCCAAGCGAGATCATCGGATTGACGCGGACGACAGTGTCGATGTGCTTCTTGAGTTTCTTGGCCGTCCTCGCAATGTGTTCGATCTCCTCGAAGGAGTCTGCGGTGATGGATTGCACACCGATCTTGATCGCGAAATGGATGTCCTGTTCGGACTTGAAGAGGTTGGTGAATGTGAGCTGCTTCGGCTTGAAGTCAGCAAGCAAACCGAGGATCAGCTCACCGACGCTGGAACAATCCAGTTCAAATCCTTCTTCACGGACGATGCGAAGAATCTCCAGGTTGCTGTTGCACTTCACCGCATACTGCAGCGAGATATCCGGACCGAAGACTTTTTTAAATCGCCGAAGCCGTGAGCGGATCTCGCTCTCGACCATCACATACAACGGCGTGCCGTATTTCTCGACGATTTTATCTACCGGAACATTCTCGATCATCAGCATCCCCCGGTGATCCTGTGAAAGAAATCTCGTCCATCGATCTCGGAAATACCGGCTGACGCGGTGCGGTTTGGCGGGATGAACTTTCTTGAACTTGCAGTAGCCCGTAGGGCGGTGAGGCATGGAGGAGAAAGATGAGAGCCGAATTATAAAGAGCGTGCTCCCGGTGTAAAGAGGAAAGATTCCAAGGAAACCAAAGAATCCAAGGATTCCAAGGACGATGATTCATTGGTTCCCTTGGTTTCTTTGAACTCCTTGGTTTCCTCTACAGGTCAAGAAGTACAGCGGCGATCCACGGGAATACCACGGTCACATCGCTCTGGATGATCTGGAAGTAGCTTTCGATGGAGAGCTTGTCCCACGTGATCTTCTCCTTGCCGCCGGCGCCGGAGTAGGAACCGTACGACATCGGCGATGAACCGATCTCGATGAACCCCGCCCAGTCGCGCACCTTGCCGTGGAGCTTCAGATCATGCTTGATGGACGGAACAATGCAAATCGGGAAGTCCGCTGCGATACCGCCGCCAAGCTGAAGGAACGCGATGGGTGCGTCCTTGGACTCCTTCATGTACCAGTCGTACATCCACGTGAAGTACTCGAGACCGGTCTTCATGATGCGCGGATCCAGCCGCGGTCCATCGTCCGTCCGGTACTTCCCGTCGTAGGTGTAGCTTGCGAAGATGTTGCCCATGGTGGAATCCTCGAAACCCGGAATCATGATCGGAATATTTTTCTCGTACGCCGCCAACGCCCAGCAGTCCTGAGGGTTCGCCATGGGATCGGGCTTGATGAGCCCCTCAGAGAACAGTCTGCGGAAGTACTCGTGCGGGAAGTACGACTCCCCTTTCTTCTGTGCCTCCTTCCACATTTTCAAAAGGTGCGGTTCCATGATGCGCACACTCTCATCCTCCGGCAGGAACGTATCCGTGATCCGGCGCAAACCGGTATCGCGAAGTTCCGCTTCCTGCTCCGGCGTCAGTTCCGTATAGCGCGGGATGTAGGCGTAATGCGAGTGTGCGACGTAGCGGTAGTACGACTCCTCGTGGTTCGCAGCGGTCGCAGAGACCAAGTGCACCTTGTTCTTCCGGATCAGCTCCGCGAGCGTGACTCCGACTTGGAACGAGCTCAACGCACCGGAGACCGTCACCACAATCTTGCCGCCCTTCTTCACGTGCTCCTTGAGCCACTGCGCTGCCTGAAGCGTCGATCCTCCGTTACAGTGCCGGAGCGTACGCTCGGCGAAAGCGGAGATGGGCGTCTTGCTCTTCTTCACATCCGAAGTAATAGGACTCATGCCGGCAGTCCCAGGAGCCTCGGTGACGATGAGCTTCTTCAATGCTGGAGATAATTGGTTGAATTTCTTCTTCATAGGAGTGATTGGAAAAATGAATACGATGAAATGCTACACAAATTTGGAGGATAGGGAATAGGGATTGGAATACTTGGAAAACTCAATCGATGTTCCGATCAATCAATCTCCAGTCAGATAATTTTCAATTTTCCATTTTCAATTTTCAATCATCAATTCTACAATTCCGTCCCAATGAACACCCCTGTCACCCTCGGCCTTATCCAGATGTCCATGCCGGATAGCAAAGAAGCGAACCTGAAGAAAGCGATCCGGATGACGGAGGAAGCCGCAGCCAAAGGAGCGAAGATCGTCGTGCTGCCGGAGCTGTTCGCAACTCTCTACTTCTGCCAGACACCGAAAGATGCATCCTATTTCAACCTTGCCGAATCGATTCCCGGACCGACGAGCAAAGCTCTCGCTGAGCTCGCGAAGAAATTGAAGATCGTGCTGATCGGCGGCTCGATCTACGAAATTGCCGATGGAAAGCGCTACAACACCTCGTGCATCTTCGGACCGGACGGCAAGATGATCGGCACGTACCGGAAATCCCACATCCCGCACGATCCGGGCTTCTACGAGCAGGATTACTTCGGCAGCGGCAATGAGGTGATCAATGTTCACAAGACTCCGTTCGGGAACGTTGCCGTGGGCATCTGCTACGACCAGTGGTTCCCGGAATATGCGCGGATCGCGACACTCAAGGGCGCGGATTTGATCGTCTACCCAACTGCCATCGGCAATGCTGATGTGCCGCCGGTCGATCCGAAGATCCCGGAAGACTGGGAAACGATGTGGCGATCTGTCCAAGTCGGTCACGCGGCGGCGAACTGCATCTACGTCGCAGCGGTCAATCGCGTCGGAAACGAAGGCAGCACCCACTTCTATGGCGGATCCTTCATCGCTGATCCGAATGCGCGGCTACTCCAGAAAGCCGATGATGCGGAGCAGATCGTCCTCGCCGAGATTGATCTGAGTTACCCGAGGAAGATGCAGGAAGCGTGGAGGTTCCTGAAAGAGAGGCGACCGGATTTATATGGGGATATCACGAAACCGGACGAATTGAGAATGTAGAATGTAGAATGTAGAATGATGGTAGAAATCAATATGATCATGATGTTTTTGCATTCTACATTCTAAATTTTACATTCTACATTCCTCATGTCTTCAAAAACTCCATCCAGCCTCGGATACAGAATGCCAGCCGAATGGGAGCCCCAAGCAGCCGTCTGGATGTCATGGCCGTACAATCTCATCACATGGGAAGACCATCTGGCGGGTGCGGAGAAAGCGTTCGTCGAAATCATCGAGATCCTGACCAGGCACGAGCGCGTGAATCTTCTCGTTCCCAATCCAAAGGTCAGAGCTCGCGCGGAGAAGAAATTGGCCAAAGCGAAAATCAAGAAGAGTAATCTCAAAATCCATGACATCGAATCCGGCGACGTATGGTTCCGCGACTATGGGCCACTATTCATTGTGAAGAACAAACCGGGCCTGCGTGCTAGGGGCACATCCGGTAAAGCCTTCACAAAATGGAGCTACAACGCCTACGGAGGCAAATACGATGATCTGCTGATCGGCAACGAAGTACCGAACAAGATGCCGCTCAAAGACTACGAACGATTCGATGCCGGCATCATCTTGGAAGGTGGCTCCATCGACGTGAACGGTACGGGGACGCTCATCACGACCGAGAGTTGCCTGCTATCCAAAGACCGTAACCCGCATCTGACGAAGAAAGAAATCGAACAGAAGATCAAAGATTATCTCGGCGTCACGAATATCCTCTGGCTGCTGGAGGGCATCGAAGGCGACGACACGACCGGTCACGTCGACGATCTGACGCGGTTCGTGGATAGGTCCACCGTCGTGACCGTGGTCGAAGAAGATGAGACCGATGCCAACTACAAGTCGCTGATGGAGAACGCGAAACGGCTGCGCTTCATGAAAGACGAGCGTGGCGAACGGCTGAAAGTCGTGACACTCCCGATGCCGAAGCCATTCTATGTCGGCGACAGACGCATGGCAGCGAGCTATGCCAACTTCCTCATCGCCAATGGCGTCGTTCTCGTGCCGATCTACAACCAGCCATCGGACGAAGAGGCACTGAAGACACTGACCAAGTGCTTCCCGGATCGTGAAGTCATCGGCATCGATTGCTGCGAGCTGATCTTCGGCTACGGCAGCATCCACTGCGCCTCGATGCAGGAACCAAGATGAGGGATTGGAGAATGGGGATTGGAATACTGGGACAGTTTTCAAATGTCGGCATGTAGGTAACTAATGAGAGCTTTTTTGAGAACTTTTGGGCTAAGGTAAGAGCAATACTCTTTCCCAATTCTTCATGCCCAAAAAAAGTGCCCCTCCTGCGGTTCTCATTCGCTGA
>CAINWJ010000063.1 GCA_903854455.1 Candidatus Peribacteria bacterium
GCAGGAGTGGCAGCTTCATGGCAGCCAGGAGCAGGACGACGTAGAAGAGCAGGCTGAACGCAGCGAAGACGCCGAGCAAACGATAAATCAGGATCAGGAAGAAGCAGAGGATCAGGAGACCGACCGCAGCCGCTTTGATGGACTGGAGGAGAGCATTGGATCCGAGCGTTGCTTCCACGGTGCTCTGTCCGGAGAGGTAGATGGGAGCCGGGATGGCGCCGGTATTGAGATCCTGAGCGAGACTCTGCGCCTCCTGAATGGTCCTGCTGCCGGTGATGATGGCATTGCCGCCGGAGATCTCGGCTTGGACTCTGGGGGCTGATACCAGTTCACCGCCGACGAAGATGGCGATGCTCTTGCCAATGTTCCGCTTGGTCAGTTCCTGGAAGAGTTTTCCTCCTTCCTCATCGAACTGGATCTGCACGACCGGCACACCGGTCATCGGATCCATGGAGACCGATGCCGTCCGGAAGCGTTGACCGTTGAGTGCTGTGTCTTTCCAGCCGGTTGGTTCGAGCGAGAAGAAGAGGCTGCGGATGGTGACCTGATCTTCCATGCGGGAGATCTCGCCTTTGTCGATCTTCGCGATCAGTGCCTTGGCTTCCGCCTCGGTGCCTTTGAGTTTCAGGAGAGAGTAGGTCACGGTTGTCTTCGAAATCGCGGCAGCTTTGTCCGCACGGATGATGTGGAAGCCGAACGGAGTTTCGGTGACGGCACTCGTTTCGCCCGTCTTCAGCTTGAAGGCAACGGCATCGAACGCATCGCCCATCATGCCGCGACGGATGACACCGATATTTCCTGCTTTATCCTTCGACGGACCGTCAGATTCCGTTTTCGCGATCGTATCGAAGCTGGAGCCGGCGCTGAGGCGACGACGAATGTCCTCAGCTTTGGCTTTGGCTGCTTCCTTCGTTCGTGTCACGGAGGCATCGGCACGCAGGGAATCTTTGTACTGGATCAGGATGTGGCTTGCCGTCATCTCTTCAGCTCCGTCGTTACGACCGGCGAGATAGACGATCCCGGTGGAACCGGAACCAAATGAGACCGCTTGCTCACTGCCGATGGTCATCGTAGACAGCACTGACTTCAGGTCCTGAGGTGCCGAACTGACGTCTTTTGCAGAGACATGATCAACTGTTGCCCCTGCCGTTGTCTTCTGCAGTTCATCGAATGCTGTCGACGGATCTTTGAGCACTCGTGGCGCACCCTTCTTCGGAGCAAGCACTTTCATCAGGAAGATACCCTTCTGCTCCACCAACTGCGTCTGACCGTTCTGATCCTGCGTGGTTGTCGGAATGGATGTTTCCACCTTCACGACCGGAGCATCCGGAGAGCGATCGGCTACGAATTGCAGATCTTTGGGAAGCGACGTCACGAAGATCGGTTCACTGTCGACGTACTGAACGCCGAGCTGACTGCTCATGTCCTGTCCGTAGACCTGCAGGTTGCCGGTGCCGGTGGTGACGGCTTTGAATACCTGGTTCGCTTTGATGCGGATCTTGTCGGCGTAATCCGTCTGCGATCCTGAAAATTCCTCTTTGAATTCCAGCTGGATCGTCTTGCCGACGGTCTGGATACACTTGTTCACATCGATGATGCCGGGGCACTCCACTAGCAGGTGCTTCTCCGAACCGAAGTACGAGGGCGTGATGGTCGCTTCACTGACACCGAGCGAGTTGATACGCCGCTCTAGGACGAGGCGGATAGCTTCGACGATCTTGTCGTGCTGTTTCTGCGTGTTGGAGAGTTCGTACTCCTTCTCCTGCAGATCTTTGGCACTGCCGCCTTTCTTGATGGCTGCGATCTGATCCTGAAGTGCCTGAATGCGGGCGTTGATCTCATCCTCCGAGATGCGGAAATCCAGCTGGGTTCCTCCGGCCAGATCCAGTCCGAGCCGCGTCTCAGGCTTCAGGAACGACGGTGCCCACGGTTTCCATGTATTGGGTAGTGCGATGATCAGTGCCAAGACGCCGACGATGACGACGGTTGCGGTGGCCCAGGGGAATGCTTGACGATTCGAAGCCATGGAAGAGGGGGAAGGTAGTTAACGGATTTCCTGTGCAGTGGTGAGCAGTCCGACATCAACATCATCGGCGAAGACTTCCGCGATGGCGGCGGACGGTACTTTGCTGATAGAGAGCCGGTCGCCGATCTCCGGGTTCACGATGGACATCTTCGAAACCAGGAGACCCCGGACGAAGATGCCGATGTTCTTGCCGACGTTCTCTTTGAAGATGCTCTTGAGTTGCTCCTGTCCCGCCGGATTGAATGTCAGGTCGATGCCGATTTCGTTGGTCTGACGGTTGCCGACGGCTTGCGCCCACGTCACCAGCGCACCGGTGATCCCCGCCGGCTGCCAGCGTGCAGGGTCAAATTTGTCTTCCGGTTGCTTACTTGCCGTTGTCTCTTCGATGCGCAGGTCGAACGTAAAGACTTCATCCACCAGGCTCCGGACCATGTCTGCCGTATTTGTATCCTGCACTTTGATGGTGAGCAGTGCGGTTCCGCTGCCGGACGGAACCACGGAGACGATCGGTTTCTCGATGCTCTGTGCCGTCATCTTGCGCACCATGACCCGTTCGACGGCTTCTGACAGGATCATTGCCTTCGCGGCATCCGGTGCACGCAGTGTTACCTGGTACTTGAGCGTCGTTTCCTGTGCACAGGCGCTCAGGAACAGCAACAGAGAGGTCGTGCCGATGATCGTCAGGGTTCGTTTCATGCGCGCGCAAGTGTAGCTGTGGGGGGTAGGGAAGGGAAGGGAGGGAATGGAGGTATGACGAACCAGGAACATATGACAAAAGACAACTCATTTGATTCTTGGCATTCGTACTCTTTCCCAATTTTTTACGTCTTCCTTGCATCTACCCCCGCTTTTTGCAGGAAAGCCACAACACTACCAACATTTCCCGCATCCACATTCTCCGGACCGTTTTTCTTTGTCCAGATGCGTACAACATTTCCGGCATCCACGTAGAATGGAATTTCCAGCAAAAATCCTTGCTTATTCTGTATTGTTACCGTCGTTGGAGTGCTTCTCGTCAGGAGCGGAGTGCCATCAGACTTCGTGATGGTTGTGACCAGGTTGTCGATACATTTTCCGATTCGCTCATTTTGTTCAATCCTTTCCTCCTGAGAGATGATCTCATATCCTTTATTGTCGAGCATCTTTGCGACGTCACTAGGATTCTCAGCATCCACGAGATACGAGAATGTATTGGTAAAATTACCCGTCTCTCCGATTCGCATGATTCCATCTCTTTCCATGAGCTGGAATTGTTTGTGTGTATTTTTTTGGCTGTCACTGATTTCCAGTATGTCGTTCCCTATCCGCTTGATCGTGACTGAGGGGCGTCTGGATGCCAGTGTTGTTACCAGCGTATCAATGCATGTTCTGGTTTCAGCATTTCTACTCTCTTGTTCTTCGTTAGTTTTTGTTTCCCGTACTGTCTTTTCTGTTTTCGTGCATACGTTCATTCCCAACGTTTTGAGATAGGCCACCATTGCATTCGCATCACTTGGTCTTATTCCGATGGACAATGCATTGCTTGGGTGGATCAGGCCGTCATTTTGCATAACGAAGCTGATCTCGACGAAGGATTTATTTTCGAGTAAGACCGTCTTACTGGGTACCTGCAGACAGAGAATTCTTGAGTTTCGATCATTGCCCGGTCTGAAGCTTACATTCACTGTTCCTTGTGGTATCTGTATCCCGTCTTTCAGTTTTTCGAGGCATTCCTTCCACGTTTGTTCTTTGGCTATCTCTTGATTGTCAAATTGTTTCTTTCCATCCGGTAACATGAGGTTGAATCTGCCTGGGAAGGCGCCTTCAACAAATGTTCGGAACTTTTGCGCACCGCCAACGTCTTGCTTTTCGGGATTGATCACATTGCCTCGCTGAGCAACAAGTGGTCCGGGCTGACGAACAGGATGAACGATATCGTCTTTTCCGACTTCCAATATTATTTTTATTCTATAGGTCGCTTTGCCAGGAGCGGCTGTTTCCAGGGTTACGATTTTCTGATTCGGATCCATCGTGGAATTTTCAATGGATATTGTTGTATTTCCATCACCTGAGAGTGTCTGGATATCCTGAATGGCATTCTGCATGATCTGTTCCTTTGATTGCTTCTCCGGTGCTACTTGTTTTACGACGAAGCCTGCATCCTGGGCAATTTTCTTGAGTTCTTCCAGAATATTTTCTTTATCGAAAGTATTCTCAATGTCCTCGATGATTTTTTTCTCTCCATCATTCACCGTGTTGTCTGGATGGATAACACCGCCCGAGGTCATCTCATCTCTGCTCTTGGCGATTGTTATGAGTCCCTTTTTCAATTTTTGCATGTCAATGTCGAATGATCCAACAGCTTTTCCCTTATTTTCGATTACCTGCTTCACGATGTCTTGGAGTTCTCCTCGTCCTGTGATTTTTCTCTTTCCGAATTCCTTGAGCATGCCCGTCAACGTATCCGGATTCGTGCCGGTTTCAGTTTTTGTTTCAGCTGTCTTGTTTGCTTCTTCTGCGTTCCAGAGCAAACGATGCTCACCTGACGATACGCATGGAGTGCTGATCCAACGGCGGTGTGTGCGAAGGAATGGCATGTTCAGGAAAAATGACTGGCAATGGAGGCAAGCGTATCTTTGTCGTGCTTTAGAGCGATCTCCTCGATCCGTTTACGCATTTCCACGGCCTGTTGTCGGTACTTCGTATTGAGCTCTTTCATCAGGATGTCAAAACGTTTCAGGAAGAGCAGTAATGCCTCAGCATAGTGTGTATTCAGTTTCCGGCGTTCCTCCTCGGTTTTTTCTGCATTCTCCCGTTCGACTCTTGCCAAATTCTCCGGCAGCAGATCCGGTTCGATTCCCTGCATGAGGAGTACGTAGATATCTTGTACATCCCACGATGCATTCGTTGATTGATTTTTGTTTGGCATCTAGTAATTATAGCATTTCTTAGCGGTTTCTTCAACTATTCTTGTTTCGCAGCACCGTTCCTCTCCTCAGCATCTTCCCCTCCAGATCGACGCCTTCCAGCGTGCAGCCCTCATCGATGATGCAGCGGCTTAAGACACAGTCGGTGATCGTAGTGTTCCCGAACGTGATGCAGTCGGTGAGTACGCTCTTCATCACTTTGGTCTTCGGACCCAGATCGATGCTGCCACTGAGCGTTGAATCAGGTGACACGGCTGCTGATGGATGCACGATGTTCGCTCCATCCACTACTTCACAGTGGAGGCTCATATAGGATTCGAACGATCCGATGTCCTTCCAGAGTTCCTTGAAGACGAAGCATTCCACTGTCTTTGATTGCCGGAGTAGTTCCTCGAAGATTCCTCCGACGTTGTCCGGATGCGTTTTGGCATATTCGATGAGGATTGGCAGGACGCTTTTCGGCAGCACCCACCAGCCGGTGGAGACGACGGTGGATTTGGGGTGCTGAGGTTTTTCTTCGAAGGAGAGGACGGGACTGAGGGTCAGGATCGGGGTCAGGGTCGGGGCTGGCAAAGCTTGAAGCACAATCGTTCCGAATGCCTTCGCCGCATCCAGATCGCCGATGTCGTGCCCTGCCACCAGAGGATTTCCGTGGAACTGTGCGAGGAACGTCGCCATGCTGCAGCCGACATAATTATCTCCGGCGAGCAGAAGGATGTCTTCGTCGATCTTCTCCTGCGTGATCCACTGTGCCACTGCTCCGAGAGCTCCTAGTTTCTGGTCCTCGTGCCCGGCATCTTCGATGACGATGCGGACATCGCGCTTGCCGATGGTCTTCTTCCACTGCCGGAAATCATCGGCAAACGTGGCATTGGTACTCACCGTGATGGGCATCGTTTCCGGTATCTGCTTCACGAGGGTCGTGAGCAATGGAACACCCGCTATGGGGAGCAGTGGTTTCGCTCTGCGTTCCGTGAGCGGCCAGAGGCGGGTGGCGAAGCCGCC
>CAINWJ010000064.1 GCA_903854455.1 Candidatus Peribacteria bacterium
AAAAAGGAGCGGGATTCTTCCCGCGGGCAAGCAAGGCAATCAACTATTTTGCACCGACAATCCCGAGTCTTATCATTTCTTTCAGGATCGCTTTCGCCTGCTCATTCTGTGGATCAATGCGCAGGATTTCCTTGATTTGTTCGAGTGCCTTGCCGCCATTCTTGGTGGTCAGGTACAACGCCACAAGTTCCATTCTTGCATCCAGTGCGGTGGAGTCTATTTCCAGGATGCGCTCGAACGATATGATTGCTTCCGGTATGCGTTTCTCGCTTGTGAGCAGATAGCCCAGGTTTAAGTACCCCGTGATAAATCCGGGGTTGATTGCGATTGCCCTACGAAAATATTCCTCGGCGAGATCGGCGTGACCGCGTTGTACTTCGAGTGAGCCCAGATTACTGAGGGCATCGACGTACTGCGGATCGAGCGCGAGTGCTTTCTGATATTCCATCAGTGCTTCATCGAATTTATTCATATTCGCCAGCATGGCACCGCGACTGAAGTGTGGCTGCGCATCCGTCGGATCAGTTGCCATCGCCAGAGCGAAGAACTGTTCTGCGCCAGCGATATTGCCATTTCGTGCACTGATCGTGCCCAGACCTGTTTCCAGCCTGGCATTCCGACCGAATGCCAGACCTTCCTCCAGTATCCGCTTCTCGTCATTGGGACGATCGGTGTTGCGGTAGATGACGGACAAATTCACACGCGCCAGAGCTGAGGCCGGATAGCTCCTGAGTGTCGAGAGGTAGAGTGTCTCACTCGTCGCCCAGACCAACGATTGCTGGTTGGAGAGGTAGCTGAACGTACAGAGCAGAATGAACGACGCTATCGATGCGATGACGATGTTTCGTTCGCGGATCTGCAGACGTTGCTCCATTCTGATCCACCAAAGGAGAAGCATGCCGACGAGAAAAAGAAGACCGAAGGATGGCAGGTACAGGTAGTGGTCAGATGCAATCTGAATGCCCGTGGCGGTACCCGATTGAATAGCTCCATTACGGTTGAAGTGAATGAATGTCGGCGCGATAGCGAGAAAGAAGAATCCCATGCCGAATGCGATGTCGCGGGTTTTCCTGAGAGACAGAAGGATGAGTCCGATGACGACCAGAAACAGGAGGACGGACACTGCGAAATCCGGGGATTTGAGCGAGATGGCGGAGGCATTCGGGTAGAGGACGGACAGATGAGTCGGCACAGTGAACTTCTGAAGGTAAAAGATGGTTCCCTTGGCAGTCATCAGAACTTTCTCCAGGAGTGTCGTTGAGGTGATGATTCTAGTTTTCGGGATGATCCCGATCAAACCGAAGACGATGGAGAGAAGGAAGTACGGCACTATGATCAGTCCTGTCCGTCGGTCGATGGTGCGTTTTTCCCGCCACTCTAGAAGCAACAGGAGAACGGGCAGCGTGAAGACGTTCACTTTGGCAAGCAGTCCGAATACGAAGCTGACGATGCTGGTTGCCAATGCCCATCGTTTGCCGTCTCGCCTGTACCGGATGAAGAGCAGCAACGCCAGAAAAGCGAAGAACGAAGAGAGCAGCTCTTTTCGTGCCGTTGCCCAGACTACCGTTTCAGTGTTCACAGGGTGGACCGCGAAGAGGAGACCCAGCAGCAGTGCTATTGCTCGATTCCTCGTCAGTGAGAGCATGAGCCACGAGACGAGTAGGGCATTGATCGCATGGAGCAGGAGATTGACCAGGTGATACGAGAAAGGATCGATGCCACCGATGGCATAGTTGAGAGCAAAACTTACGAATGTGAGCGGAATGTAGAGTTCCGGATCGTACATGGAGAACATCGCCTTGAGGTGCTGGAAATCGAGGCTGCGGATAGCCAAGTTATGCACGATGACGTACGGGTCATCGAACGAGACGAAGTTATTGGCAAGCGATGTTCCGTACACACCGAACGTCACTGCCAGGAAGCCAAGTACGATCAATAAGCAGGCGAGAGGGGAGGGGAGGCGGGTCGAGTCTTGATTCGTGTGATCCGGCATTGGATGAGAGCGAAGAAGTGAGCAACGGCATTGTACAGCTCCTTTTTTCTGAACGGGAGCGGGGGTATCCGTGGTGGGCGTTGCTTTTGTGAAGGCTGCTGCCAGCGGGCAGTCGATACTATCGTCATCCTTTTTCGCTGTGGGAAGGTGAAAGACGGGAGGAAGGGGAGGGGATGAACGAAATTGAAAATGGAAAATGGTAAATTGAAAATTTTTAGAAAAAAAGGAGCGGGATTCTTCCCGCGGGCAAGCAATACAATCAAAAATGATTCTCAAACCTTCTTACTCGTTCTCGCTCTTATAGTTCTCCTTCCTCTCCGTCGCCTTCGTGATCCATCGAATGGGTGTGCCGTCGAAGCCGAAGGTTTCGCG
>CAINWJ010000065.1 GCA_903854455.1 Candidatus Peribacteria bacterium
AGTGGCATGCTCACTGACCGTGCTACGATCCGCGAGGCCGAAGATCTTGTGGACAGCGGGAAGATCGATCTCGTCATCGCCGAGGACTTGGCCCGCATCTAAGCACGCGCCTAGGAGTTTTTTCCTCTTTTGAAGATACGTCGGTTTAAGGTATTATGGGCGTGACGGAGGTTTGAAGCAAGAGCATTCATTACCGGGGAGCAAGGAGGCTGTCCGATGGCGAAGACGCCTGTCAAGTTCGTCGAACCGTTAAGCGATAACGAAAAGGAACAGCTGTGGGAAGTGGTATGCACCGGGATTACCATTCGGCAGCGTCATCGAGCCCACGCAATCCTCCTTAGCAATCAGAGGAGGAGCATCGAAGACATCGCTGAGATTTTCCAGATCTGCACGAAGACCGCAGGTTCATGGATTGATCGGTGGAACGAGGCCGGGATGGAGGGGTTAGACGATGCGACGCGGCCGGGTGGACCGCCGGCGTTGACCGCCGAGGAACAAGCGACCGTAATCGAGATCCTTAAGGAGTC
This sequence comes from Candidatus Peribacteria bacterium, assembly GCA_903854455.1. Lineage (GTDB taxonomy): Bacteria > Patescibacteriota > Gracilibacteria > Peribacterales > Peribacteraceae > CAINWJ01. The sequence continues at coordinate 528 of CAINWJ010000065.1, forward strand.
TCCCCAGTCTCCGAAGACGGTACTGAACGAGATCCCGAAACGTCTGAACGGCAAGGTGATTAGTGGATCGACCCTGAGACGCATTGCGCGGCGCGCGAATCTGCGTTGGAAGCGTGTGCGACGCTCCCTGAAGTCGCGGCGGAACGAGCAGGAATTCCGTGCAGCGCAGGATGACATCCGCGAATTGGTGTACCTTCATGAGCAGGGTGAGATCGACTTGTACTTCTTCGATGAGGCGGGATTCTCCCTCGTACCCACGGTTCCCTACGCGTGGCAGCTGTTGGGTGAACGTTTAGAGCTACCGTCGCAGCGCAGCCGACGGCTCAACGTGCTTGGTTTCTTGGGATTGGAGCAACAACTTTCGGCCTTCACCGTCGAGGGAAGCGTTGATAGTTCGTGCATCCTCACGGTGATGGATGCTTTTGCCAAGACACTAACCCGGACGACGTTTGTCGTACTGGATAACGCGTCCATCCATCATAGCGCCGAGTTTGACCGGCGTCTCGAACAATGGGCCGAGCAAGGTCTCATCTTGTTCTTTCTCCCGCCCTACTGTCCAGAGCTGAACCTAATCGAAAAGTTGTGGAAAATGATCAAATACCATTGGTTGCCGCTCTCTGCATATGAGTCCTTTCAGCGCCTCAGTGACTCCGTTGATGACGTACTCACCAAGGTCGGTTCGTATTTCAAAATGACCTTCTCACCGGACAGTATCTTTGCAGGAAAGAATTCATGATCGCGTGCTTACACATCTTGGCAACGGTTTCTGTTGCGAATCTTCTGCTGGAGAAGGGAACGCAGTTTTTCGGCCAGAATGTCCTCAAGTGAGCATACTCGCAACGACGTAACGCCAGGGCACTGAGAGGTCTCACACACTAGGTCGTTGAAGCTGATTTCAAGAGGGATTACCGTACTAACTTGGCGATCTTTGAAATCATGGAAATACCTATCGCCGGGAAACTGATAGCCAACACCTATGTCGTAAGTCTGCCGCGTGGCATCAAC
>CAINWJ010000066.1 GCA_903854455.1 Candidatus Peribacteria bacterium
AACTTTGTAGAGGTTCCACTGGATGTTGGAAATCGTGTTGTAGCGGCTGTCGGGGAAGTGGAAGAGAGATGCAAGCTCCTTCTCCACGAGGAGATTCCTTCGGTGCATGAACCCGTTGATACGACGCTTCCAGAGCGGGTACATCAGGTACTGATTGAAGACCATCGGCATGAAGTCGACCATGATTCGTCGGTTCTTCAGGTGATTGCCGTAGAGATCCTTGAACACGTTGAACGACACCTGCAGGTTATTCGTGATGTCATCCGCACGCTGCCAGGTCTTGGCCGATCCGAAGATGCGGATGCTGGTGTGGTAGCCGCTCATGCCAGCCTTCTCGCCCATGCGCTTGTAGAGCTCTTCTTCCGGCTGGATCATACGGACGAAGGAATCTCCCGAGTGGGAGCCTGGCGCGAAATTTTTTCCATCGGTGGATCCCAGCATGCCGAAGAATATCCCGAAGAACTTGAGGCCCGGAATCTTGTCGAAGATCGATGCTTTCTTGCCTTTGAATGACTGATTTGCCTGAGCCTTCGTCTTCTTGGCCCATGTCTCGGAGAAGACCGGGGTGACGATGACCTGGACACAGGCACGCTCATCCGGCTGCAGTTTACTGAGCGAGTTCGTGATGTCATTCAGCGGATCATCCTGCATGTGATCGAAGAACCGGAGGGGGAACCAGTACTTCTTGTTGGTGCGCATGTTGTACGCCGACAGCTTGTACCCTTTGGGCCAGATGTCCGGCGTCGGACGCGGAGTCACCTCAGCGTTCGGGTAGAACGACGTAATCTGCTTTTCCAGGATGGACTCGACGTACCTGGGACACAGGACATAGAAAGAAATCAGACCGTCCTCCACATACAACTCGAATGAAATCGTCATGTAGCGGAAAATCCAGAAGTGCATCTGCTGCCAGAATGAAAGCTCTTTGAGCTCATTGATTGCACGGAACAGCTGCTCCATCACGGCGATCTTCTCCTTGAAATCCTTCTCCGTGCGCTTCTCCTGATCGATCTTGCTGTCGTTACGGGGAAGCATCACCCGCACCGCCATGAGGTTCTTGCTCTGCCACCAGGCATACGTGAAGCGCATCCAGAAGACGAAGTACTTGAGGAGCGCCAGAACGAGCAGAATGATGAAGGTATTTTCGAGCGGATGCGCGATGAACCAGTCCCACAGATGGACCCAAATGTGGAGATTGAATACGTATGAACCCAGAGCGACGAGCCCGATGAGAATTGGCCAGATGAGGAGGCGTATGAGTGTGAGCACTGGTTCTATTGTGACATTTTCCTATCATTATAGCAGAAAAAGGGCTTGATAGACAGCGAAAAGCGGTCAGCGATCAGAAATTGTAGAGACGCCCCGCCGGGGCGTCTCTACCGAACACAATGCTATGAACCGCACTCCACCACCTCCGTCGTCAGCGCTCTCGGCGCACCATCCTTGGGTCCGACGAGGAATGTGTACGTGCCTGTGACCGATGGCTTGAATGTGAAGATTTCCCCTTTGGTCAGCCATGTCTGAAGTCCCTGATGCTCACCGTCCGGATAGATAACGTCACGGACAACGAAGGGCTGAGTGATGCCAGCGGAAAGTACGACCGATGCGCCAAGCGGCAGGTAGCGTGGAACGCCCTGCTTCAGCGTGACATCTTTGCGGATCAATCGCTGAGAGCGACGATCCTCGCAATGACCGACAACCGACCGGTCACCCAGACGTTCGAAGCGAGCCATGATCTTGCCTTTGGAGCGATCGGCAATGGACGTGAAGGATGCCAGGCTCAGATCCATGTCGCGTCCCTGTACGTACGGACCGCGGTCATTGATCCGGACAACGACACTCTTGCCGTTTGCAACATTCGTCACCCGCACGAGCGTATTCGCCGGAAATGTCCGATGCGCTGCCGTAATTGCATACATATCAAACGTCTCGCCGAATGCCGTTCCCTTGCCATGAAAATCCTCGGCGTAGAGGCTGACCTCGTGTTCCTCGGTTGCCAGCTGCGCATCAACATCACGCATCAACTCGATCAACTGATCCTTTGTCATTGAGGTCGCCTCCACATTGAATGCAATATCGAAATGATCGGCAAGAAGTGGAACATCCTGCGGATCAGGAAGTTCAGAGAGTACATGAGAGCCGTCCTCACGGATCTTCTCGACACTGCGCGTGCGGAAAATCCACTTGAGCGCATCTGCCGGCTTGAGTGGATCGGATGGCGAGAAATGCGTGACGGTGTCATCCAATAACTTCCGGGACTTGGCATACGTAATCTCGGCAAAACCAGGATCGGAGGACGGCACATCCGCGTAGGGCTTCTCCTTCGTCGTCGGCGCCGGTCTGCCGATGCTCCGCCAGATCAGGAGGAAGCCGTCGCGGCGATTGATGGGTTGTGCTGAAGCAGATTCGCCATGCGCAGCGACAATCATAGAAGCGGACAGCACGAAGCCGAGGAAGATGGAGAGGTACCGATGCATGCGATGAATGTAGCATAGATCCTTCCTGATTACCCATATACCCGCACCTCTCCGCGGGTGCGGGTTCATCAATTTTAAGAAGATGCGGGTTCATAGATTTAAGGGGGATGCGGGTTCATAGTAAAAAATCACTCCATCGGCGTTACATACCATTTCCCGGATGCCGATGACCAGGGATACGACTCGGGCGATGACGCCAATCCGGCTTTCACGGGATTGTTATGGATGTAACGAAGAACCGCTCCGGAATTCCTCGGAACGATCAGGTAGTACCGACGTTGCCACAATCTCGGAATCCCGAGATCGAACGTGAGACCGGATTTGTAGCTATTCATGATCATCGCAACCGTACACGGCGATGAGACGCGAAGAAGGAAATGGCAATGGTCGGGCATGATCACAAATCCGTAAAGGATGAACGGATACAACGCCTGCACTCTGTACAAGCATTCAACCGCTTCCCGTGCATTGCACGGATGATCGAACACGCATCGCTGATCCAACGTATTCGTCGTCACGAACATGGTGGCATCGGATAGAACGGGATGGCGTTGGGTCATGAAACGATTCTTTCATGTGCCGCCGCACCCGCGGAGGGGTGCGGCTACATCAACTTGAATTGATGTCATTTTTTTGGCTTATGCATGCGTGATTTTATGTTCTTCATGCCCACGGAACGTCGCACCCACGGGAATCATCGTCGCATTCGCGAACGATTCGCACCCACGGGGATTCGCACCCACGGGGATTCGCACCCGCGGAGGGGTGCGACTACATATTTTTATATCCCTCCGCCCGCACCTGCTTCCATGCCACTTCAATCGCTTCGCTTCCCAATAACGCCTTCGTCGTCGGACCAAACACGCCACTGCCTCGGGCACCGGATGACGTTACGATCTTGCGATCAAGCTGGTACTGGCGCAGTGCCGCCTCGGTGTGTGATCCAAATGTTCCGGTGACATCATCTTCCTTTAAATACCCGATGCCACTCAAAATCGTCTGTAACTGGCTGACATCCTTCCCGCGGTCGCCGCGGGCGAGTGTCTTGCCCGGAATGACCGACGTGCGGACGTTATCCGTCACCGCCATCTTCATGACCGTCGCCTGTGCACGCACTGCCACGACTTTCGCCTTCCACGCCTTGAGGATCACCGCCTGCGTCTTGGGTCCGATGACGCCGGCTCCCGGCTCGTCGGGCTTACCGACGAGAGCATTGTCCTTCTGGAATGCGAAGACAGCATCCTTAAGCGTTACATCGAATGTCCCGCTGGTACGACCGCGGTACGCGCCGAGGTACCGAAGAACCCGCTGCGCTTGTGCAACGTCCTGACCCTTGGCACCGAATTTCATTCCAACGGCCATATCCGGAAGATTGGCTGTCTTGATGGATGAAGCGATCACAAGTGAAGCCGCCGTCAGACGATCAACCGATGATCCGTCACCCGGAAGATTGTAGTTATCCAAAAATAACTTCAGAGCATGCTGAGTGGACGGACCGTACTGACCGGTGATGCGTCCCGTGAAGAGCAGCTGATCCTTGAGTGCATTCTGGAGAATGCGGACGGCGTATGTATCGTCGCCGAACTTGGTCGTCGCCATGAGCTGTACCGGATCACTCTTGGGAAGTGCAGCCAGAACGCTCCTGTCTGACGGGAACGTACTCAGGTCAAATTTCTCCGCCGGTATCTCCTCGGAACCGGACGGATAGACGATACCGGTCACTCGACGTGCGCCCCATGCCAGAGCGCGAGCCAATCCTTCCTCGCCCTCGCCCATCCACAAATCAATCCGGTGGACGTCATCTCCCCACTCGATGATGCGAGATCCGCGATCGTGAATGGTACCAACACCGAGACCTGGTAACTCAATGACTGTGCCAAATGGATACGTGCTGGGTCCTGCGATCATTCCCGGATAGACCTCGGTCCCGTCAGCACCGTTCGTGCCCTTGCCGTTGAACATGATCTCCTCCTCATAACTGCCGCGGAAGTAGCAGCACTGATCCGGCTTGGGCGAGTAGTACGCCGTAACGACGAACTCCTGCTTGTGCGGCTTCTCGACTGCATACACCGGCGAGAAAATCGATCCCATCATTGAGGTCAGAAGAATCGTTGCCGGATAGAGACGGAGCTTTTTGATTTGGACGAACATTGTGTTTGTGTGGTGAAATCCAATCAGTATACCAGAAAATGACTGTGGGTTTAAGGCTTAAGGACAACAAAAGATTGATGGTGTCTTGTATGATAAAGTTGACATCATAATTGAATTAAAATGAATATGAACATCCGGGACGCTGCGTCCCGGCTGCGGAACAAACAATAACATCGAGATCAGATATTGGATGTTTGGCTACCTGCAGGGCGGCAGCCCTGCGCTCAAGATGCACATTTTCAATTTTCCATTTTCAATTTTCCATTTCCCCTCTACCATCCCGCCGACATGAATACGACTATGAACGCTGGCACCCCGGTGCCCGATGAGGGCAAGGGGGCTATTTTTTTAAAAAATGAAAATGGAAAGCGATCAGCGATAAGCGGTCAGCGATCAGAAGCAAATGCAGAAACTGACCGCTGTTCGCTGTCTGCTGTCCGCTCATCCGATTCAATCAAAACAATCCTCCTGCTCGGTTCCGGCGCCCTCAAGATCGGTGAAGCCGGTGAGTTCGACTACTCCGGAAGCCAGGCGATCAAAGCGTTTAAAGAAGAAGGTAAGCGGGTGGTGCTCATCAACCCCAACATCGCCACCAACCAGACCAGCTGGGGGCTCGCTGACCGCGTGTACTTCCTGCCGGTCCAGCCGGAATTCGTGACGCAGGTCATCGAGGCGGAGAAGCCGGATGCCATCGCCTTGAGCTTCGGAGGACAGACAGCCTTGAACTGCGGTGTTGCGCTGGAAGAATCCGGCGTACTCGAGAAATACGGCGTCGCAGTGCTCGGCACATCCGTCGACGCCATTCGGAAAACCGAGGACCGGGCGCTCTTCAATAAAGAGCTCTCGTCGATCGGCGTCTCAGTCCCCCGCTCCGTGGCATGTGAAAATCTGAATGACGCCAGAAAAGCTGTTCAGACGATCGGGCTGCCGGTGATGATCCGCGCGGCATTCGCGCTCGGCGGCAAAGGCAGTGGACGCGCAACCACCGAAGAGAAAGCCGAGGAAATACTCAAAATCGCGTTCGTGGAATCGCCGCAAGTACTGGTGGAGGAAGACCTGACCGGCTGGAAGGAAGTGGAGTACGAGGTCGTCCGTGATCGCGCCGACAACTGCATCACGGTCTGCAATATGGAGAACGTGGACCCGCTCGGGATCCACACCGGCGAATCCATCGTCATCGCGCCGAGCCAGACGCTCGACAATGAGGAATACCAAATGCTCCGAACCATCGCACTCAAGGTGATCCGGCATCTTGGGATCATCGGAGAATGCAATATCCAGTACGCGCTGCACCCCAAAAGCCGGACGTACCGCGTCATCGAAGTCAACGCACGCCTGAGCAGATCATCGGCGCTGGCATCCAAAGCAACCGGCTACCCGCTGGCGTTCGTCGCTGCCAAGCTGGCTCTCGGCTACACGCTGCCGGAACTCAAGAACTCTATTACGCAGGTGACCTGCGCTGACTTCGAGCCGTCGCTCGACTACGTTGCCATCAAGATGCCGCGGTGGGACCTCAAGAAATTCCACTTCGTGTCGCAGGAGATCGCAACCGAGATGAAGTCGGTCGGCGAGGTGATGGCACTGGGACGGTCGTTCGAGGAAGCTCTGCAGAAAGCCATCCGCATGCTCAACGTGGGAGCGACGGGGCTCTACCCGGTGCCCATGCAGTTCACGAAGAAGGAACTGAAAGCGGAGATCAAGCAGCCCAGTCCTCAGCGCATCTTCGCCGTGGCGGAAGGACTCGCCGGTGAATGGACGCCGGAGGAAATCAGCATTCTCACCGGCATCGACAAGTGGTTCCTGGAACGAATCAAGGGAATGGCAGCCGTTCGTCATGAGCTGTTCCAGGGAAAATCCAGCCCGCTCGATCCCGCGTTCCTTTCCACATGTAAGCGTGCGGGATTTTCCGATCAGGCCATCGCGCAAATCAGAGGAGAGAAAGCCGAAGAAGTCACATCAGCACGGTTGGCTGCCAATATCGTTCCTTCCGTGAAGCAGATCGATACGCTGGGTGGTGAATTCCCTGCGAAGACCAATTACCTGTTCATGACGTATCACGGGATGGAGGATGATGTCGTGTTTGATAGAACCGACGAAGCGAACAGCGAACAGCGAACAGCGAACAGCAATTCTGCTGACCGCTACCCGCTGACCGCTGACCGCTCTCCTCAAGGACTACAAAGACTTCCGTTGCCAAAAGAGCGAGTAATAGTGATTGGCGGCGGCCCTTACTCCATCGGCTCCTCCGTGGAATTCGACTGGTGCTGCGTGCAGGCGGTTCATGAACTGCAGCGGCAGGGATTCGAAGTGACGATGATCAACAGCAATCCGGAGACCGTCAGCACGGACTACGACGAATGCGATCAGCTCTTCTTCGAGGAACTGTCGCTCGAGCGCGTGATGGATGTCATCCGCATGCTCAAGCCCGTCGGCGTCGTGGTATCGATGGGCGGACAGATCCCGAATTCGCTTGCTCTCAAGCTGGCAAATGCCGGCGTCCCCATCCTGGGCACGGCATCTTCCGACATCGATCGTGCCGAAGATCGTCACAAGTTCGGACAGCTGATGGATGAGCTCAATGTCGACCAACCGGAGTGGAAGGAGTTCTCGGACATCGCTTCTGCCAGGCAGTTTGCCAAGAGTGTGGGGTATCCCGTGATCGTACGCCCCAGCTACGTTCTCTCCGGTGCCGCCATGACCGTCGTCTGGACCGAGGATGATCTGAAGGAGTTCATCGCCGAGGCAACGGAAGTCTCCAAGGAAGCGCCGGTCGTCATCTCGAAATTCGAAACCAACGCGAAGGAAATCGACTTCGACGGAGTGGCTCAGCACGGCAAACTCCTCCTCTACGCCGTCGGCGAGCACGTGGAGAATGCCGGCGTCCATTCGGGTGATGCGACGATGGTCCTGCCGCCGCAGAGAGTGAACATCGAAACACTGCGCAAGCTGAAAGTGATCGCCAAGAAGATCAGCAAATCACTGAATATTTCCGGTCCGTTCAACATCCAGTTCATCGCGAAGAATAACCGGCTCAAGGTGATCGAGTGCAACCTGCGGGCAAGCCGCTCCTTCCCGTTTGCCAGCAAGGTGACCGGTGTGAACTTCGCCAAGATCGCGACCCGCGCACTCCTCAACCGTGCACAGGAAGGCATCCGGTACCAGACCGTGGACTTAGATCATGTCGGCGTGAAAGCGGCGCAGTTCAGCTTCACACGACTCAAGGGTGCAGACCCACGCCTCGGTGTGGAGATGGCGTCCACCGGCGAAGTGGGCTGCTTCGGCTGGAGCCTGGAGCAGGCACTGCTCTTATCGCTACGCGCCATCGGGTTCCAGGCGCCACGGAAGAATATCCTGGTCACCATCGGACGGCTGGAAGACAAGATCGAGATGCTGCCCTCACTCCTCACACTCCAGCGACTGGGCTTCTCGTTCTGCGCGACACACCGCACGCATGAGTTCCTCTCCTCACGCGGTATCCCGAGCGCACTCCTGCACAAAGTCTCCGAGCCGAGGAGTCCCAATATCCGCGAATATTTAGAAAGCCGAAGAGTCGACTTTGTCATCAATATCCCGCAGCACGCATCATCAACTGAAAAGACTGATGGCTACTTCATCCGGCGGCAATCCATCGATCGCTCCATCCCGCTCGTGACGAACGTTCAGCTGGCGAAGCGCATCGTCGAATCTCTGGATGCCGAGCGCACCGGGCCCCAGGAATCCCCGCTCATCGCCTGGCCGGATGTTCTGGGAACAAGAAATCGAGTGGAAGAAATGGAATAATCGTCCAGAGAAGTATTCAGTATTCTGTATCCAGTATGCAGTATCCGGGACACTACCATTCTGCATACTAAATACTGTATACATCATACCGCTGTCCTATTTCTTGCATCCGCAACCAAAATTCAGCTTGCACTCCCTCCTCCCCTCCCCTAACCTAGCCCAGCTCTATGACAGTATTTGCCATCCGCAAAGGCGAGGAATCCAATGATCGGCTCCAGAGCCGGTTTAAGAAGCAGTTCCAGGAAACCCGCATTTTGAAGAAGCTCCGCAAGGTGAAGACGCACAACAGGAAAGTCACCAAGCGCCTCCAGCGCATCCGCGCCCTCAAGCGCGAGGGGTACCGTGCGGACAACAAGAAGAACCAGTTTTACTCGAATATGTAAAAGTAGGGTCAGGAATCAGGGTCAGGGTCAGGGAGTGTGTCGAATTACTCCTTCATTTAATGAAGCCCGACCCTGACCCCGACCCCGACCCTGACCCTTCTAAGCATCCGCTCGTGCTTTTTTCAGCAATTGCCCCAACAGAAAAACCGGCAACCCCACCACACCCGTCCAATCCCCTTCTATTCGTTCGATCATCAGCTGACCTGGGCCGTCGATCTGGAATGCACCGGAGCGACCTTGCCAGAGCTTCGTCGAAATCCACCAGTCGATGTCGGCTACAGATAATTTCTTGAAACTGACAGAGGATGATGACAATCCTTCATGCTTCTTTCCTTTGGCATCTATCACACAGAGAGCCGAATGAACGATCGAGGTCCCTCCACTCTGCAGCTTGAGCATCGACCGAACTTCGGAAATGGACCTAGGTTTTTCGAGTAAGGTGCCATCTGGTGCCACGACCAGCGTATCGCAGCCGATCACGATCGAGCCTGAATGCTTCGATGCAATGTCCTGAGCTTTCAATCTTGCCAAATCTTGGGCACGCTTCGCCGGATCGGCTTCAGGATGATCGTCTTCCTGAATGCTGCTTGGAATGATGGTAAACGCAATACCAAGCCCTTCGAGGAGAGTTTTTCGTTGAGGACTTGCCGAGGCCAGAATAAGATGAGGCATAAAAGTCTTGTCACCCTGAGCGCAGTCGAAGGGTGACACTATGTCATGGTTCGACTGCGCTCACCATGACAATTCCGACGGAGTTTATCCTAAGCCTGTCGAAGGGCTCACCATGGAAATGCCTCTAGATCAAAAGCGCGCAAAGCATTGCGCTCCCTTACTCATTATTTTTGATAGGGAGCGGGATGCTTCCCGCGGTCGACGATGTTTGCATGCATTCACCGAAGGATATCCAATGCGCGGCGGAGCTGCTCATCGCGATCGGTGGAATCGACGATGATATCCGGCTTGATCCCGGTCTTGTCGATGGTGCGACCGAGAGGCGTGAGCCATTCGGCAACGGTCAACTTCAATGCTTCGCCAGTGGTAAATCCGATGACTTCCTGCACGGTTCCTTTGCCGAACGTGACTGTGCCGACGATGGTGGCGCGCTTGAGATCCTGCAGAGCACCCGCAACGATCTCCGACGCGCTGGCAGAGCCCTTGTTCACTAGAACCACTACCTTCGTGGATGGATCGACAACCGGCGGATTGTCCGTCATCTCCTCCGTCGTCGTACTTCTGCCCTTGACCTTGGCAACGACCGTGCCGGATGGAACGAAGTTGCTGACGACTTCATCCGCAGCACTCAGGAGCCCGCCGCCGTTGTTGCGAAGATCGAGGACGATGCCACGGGGATTCTGCTTCACGACATCCTGGAAAATCGTGCGGATGCGCTTGAGGGTGGTCTCGCCGAACTGTGTGAGCTGTACCACTGCAATGTCCCCCTGCCACTTCACATCGATCTCCGGAATGGAGATGGATTCACGCACGACGGATACGGTCATCTCGGAACCTGATCTGCGGATCTTGAGCGTCACGGTCGTGCCTCGCGGACCACGGATGTACGTCACGGCTTTCTCGACACTCAAGCCTGTGAGTACCGTCCCATTGGCTTCCAGTATCTGATCGCCGGAAGAAATGCCTGCGCGTTCAGCCGGAGAACCGGGCAGCGGAGCGATCACCGTCAGGAAACCATCACGCTCCTCCACCTGCGCACCGATGCCGCTCACCTCGCCTTTGATCTGTGACTGGAAATTGCCCGCGGAGACAGGTCTGAAGAAGTTGGTGTACGGATCCTTGAGCCCGTCCACCAGTGCCTCGATGGCGGCATATCCCGCCTCATCCTGATCAATCTTGTCCTTGCGGAGGTAGTCGCGCTGAATCACCTCCCACACCGCCTGGAGCAGATCCTGATGCGGCACTCCGGTCGCAGGAGTCGTGATGACTCGTGTGGAAATGCTCTTCACGCGATCCGGCACATTGCCGGTCACAGATTCCAGCATCGACTTGGCTTCCGTTCCGCTCAGTAATCTCTCGATACCGAATACCGTTGATCGGAGTGGCGTCATCCACTTGAGCGACATCGCATTCATCACAGCCTGCTTCTCAGGATCGGTGTGAACATCACGAAACGCACTGATGTCGACGGTCTCCGCTTTGCCGGTCAGCGCGGTCAGAACGATCAAAGCATCTCCGCGGGTAATAGGACGGGAAAGAACATACGTATCGGATTTGCCGAAGATCTTGAGAGCACCCTGCGACTGCGCAGCACACAGATACCGCTTCATGCTAAGAGGAAAACGCTTGTACGGGAGTGTGCAGGAATCATCCTTACGAGGAAGATCCAGAACTTCCAGCGACCAACGGATGAACGTCGCCTGCGAAACACTCTCCGCCGATGCATCGACAATCGATGAAACAGGACGTGCGGCGAACGCAACCGAGAGCGGGAGGAGTAGTCCGATCGTGATCGATAACACGTGTCTTCGAATCATCATAAAAAAACAGGGAGAAAATACTCATGCATCCTACCCTCGCCTAAGAAGCGGACACAACCACGGTCGTCTGGACGGAAATGCCACGTTCTTTGATATCCTCAGTTCTGCCGAAGAGGTAGGCAAGCAGCCAGAAACCGCCCAGGACGTACAAGAGTGCAGCGACCAACACCAGTGAAATATTGGAAAGGAACGATGTTCGACCCGCGCCGAGTAGCGCGCCGATGGTATCCGGATTGCCGGGGAGGACCTCTGGGAGCGTGACGATGAAATCGAAGAGACCGTGGACAACGATAGATGCCACTAATCCCAATGTCAGTTGCGTAAGAGCGAAGACGCGATCGGCGCGCAGGTGCGTTGCGATGTTTTCGAAACTCAGGGAGAAGATCCTGTGAACCGCCAGAACGAGTGAATAGCCGCGTCCCCGCTGGAAACGCTCACTCAGAATCTGCGGAGCGAACAATGCAAGTCCGAAGAAGTATCCGAGGATTCCAGTCGACAGAACGTGCACCATCGTCGTCAGCACTGCACGACCCGTGACACTCCCGATGAACGAAACCCAGTCAGGCGAGGAAGGTGTCAGGAGGTAGTTCTTCACGAAGCCGACGAAGTACGTGGGGTTCGCCAAGTTCTCGGCAAACGCGAAGCCGATGGCAACGATGATGGCAAGCTGCAGGGCGTCATCGATGGATCGGAAAAATTGCGGTCCGCTCTTTTTGAGTACCCAGAACTTGCTGACCTCCTCGATCACGCTGACCAGGAGGTAGGTGACGAGTGTCGTGAGCACAACGGACTGAACTCCGGTCGCTTCATGGAAAATGCTCGTCGAAACGAACTGCCCGGATGTCGTACTGAAATTAAGCGGAACGATCTTGAAGAAGAAGAAATTGAGTTCGACACTCCGCTTGGTGAGCTCGCTGTAGAAGAGGATCGGCACAGTGGAGAGCATGCCTGCGAAGAACGCGAGAATGACGACACTCAGTCGTTCACGGTGGTAGCGGAGGAACAGCCAACACCAGAGCACCACCGGAATCAGCGCGACGATGGCGGCGATCAATGTTGCGAGCAGATCCAGCCGCGACTCGTAGCGGAGAATGGCATACGCCACCCAGCCTAAGAACGTGCCAAGGACTGTCACCTTCACCGATGCGCTCCAGGGACCGAAGAGGAACCTCCACCCGATGACGATGCACACGATCCCAAGTGCCATGAGGAACGGATCTGCGACACCGAACTCGAAGAACCCGCGCTTGAACTGGATGAGAATCCACGAGACCAGTGTTGCCAGAACGAACGCATAGAAGTACTTGTACCGGTCGGTGAGTCCGTGCCAGCGGAACTGGTCGAAGAGTCCCAGTGCCGAGATCCCGAAGAACACGATGAGCGTGCGGCTCATGGCAGCCGAACCGGTGAATGACTGAAGTGATGTGTTCTTGCCGTACTTGAGCGACAAGTAGAGCAGGATGCCGCCGATCACGACCGACAGCGCGATGGCGCCGAACTTGGGGAGGTAGATCTGCTGATGCTCGACTGTCGCCAGCGATTCCTCTTCGACGGCATGGAAGTTCATGGCACCCGTCCAGACACGGATGAGCACCACGACCGCGACGACGATGCCGAGCGCGAGA
>CAINWJ010000067.1 GCA_903854455.1 Candidatus Peribacteria bacterium
ACGGCATTCGTGCATATTGTCAGCGGTCCGGCTCAAGCAAGGGATCAATTCATTCTTTCGACACAACGTCTGCTCCGTGCACTGACTCCTGCACAGCTGGTGCAGACGGTCCAGCATGCCGGAGACGCAGCGGTGCAATCTATCATTTCCACTCTCTCGTCCGAGAAGGAGATAGCCTGCATCATTCATTTGTCTGTTGCGGATGTGCAGGAGTCGGAAGAACAATTGACCTCTCCCGCAACCCGCACCGTGACACGTTCACGGACCACGCAAGGCGAGGGGAGATTCGCGGCACTGTCCGGATTGATCGCGGGAGTAGGACAGCGCATCGACTGGTCATCATTCTTGAAGAAAGTCCGTATCCCGGGTCGGGGGAAGGCCAAGGGCAGATTTCAGGAATTCATTGATACTGCTGGCGCAAAGATCCGTCAGTTCTTGAGCGATCTCTACGATCCCGAACGCAAGCGGAGGGCACATCTTCTACTCCTTGCAGGAGGTGCGGCGTTATTCCTCATCATCTGGATCGTTGTGCAGCTGTCTCTCTCCAGTCAGCGCAATCAGACCAAGACGGAGCTCGCGGCACTCGTGCAGCAAATCAATGCAGATCTTTCTACCGCGGAAAATAGGCAATTGGCGGGAGACGTGGAAGCTGCCAACACCATCCTGGAGCGTGCGCAGGAGAGAGCCAGACAGGTGATGGATAGTGAGAGCGGACTGTACCGGACAGAGGCCATCGACCTCATCAACCGCATCAAGTCCAAGCGTGACGAGATGAATCGGGTTTTCCGGGATGTGTTGCCGCGCGTCATGGCCGTCCTCAGTGCCAAGAAGTCTGACATCGTTGCGCAGGGGCTCATCGGGCTGCCAAACGGTGAGTTCGTCGTGTACGACCGGCAAGATCTCTACCGCGTCTCGCTCAATACGGTAGAAGGTGGCGATCGGCTGAGCGGAGAAGAGCTGATTCTCGACGGTGTCGATTTCCCGCGCTTCCAGAGCAAGGTTTTCCTCACGACCGGCAACAGCGTTGTCGAGGTCTTGAATGGTCAGACGACCACCATGAAGACCGAGGATGCCGCAGGATGGGTGACGGGAGCAGACATCAAGACGTACCTCCGCTATCTCTACATTCTGGCGCCTGAGCGGAAGCAGGTCTACAAGTACGAGCGCCTTGCCAACAGGTACGGTCCTCCGGCGGAGTACAACGTTAACGGTGATCTGACGGGCGCACTCGATATGACGATCACGGGTCCGGTCTACATTCTGAAAGATGCGTCTGCCGGCGATACGGCGAAAGCCAATCAGCGCGAAGTGATGAAGCTGCTCCGCGGCGAGAAGCAGACATTCAACATCCGTAACTTGCCTGCCGGAGCGCTCGACGGCACCACGAAGATTTTCAAGTCTGCGCCGGGCGGGAACTTCTATTTCCTGGATTCGGAGGGCAAGCGCATCGTCGTCACGACGAACGACGGCGACCTGGGTGATTCGCTGTACTTGAAACAGTACGTCCTGGACTCCGAGCAGGTCGGCAAGCTCAAGGATCTCTACGTCGATGAGGATGATTCACGTTTGTATGTTCTGGATGACAAGAAGATCTATGCGATTGATCTGCAGGCACACTGAAGGAGGTAATGTACGTAAGGTAGGTAAGGTAGGATCATGTCAGTATCACGTACTTTACGTACCTTACTTACAATACTTACCTTACGCATTCTCTGATTCTTCTTTGCAACTCCATGTCAACATCTCCAATTTCTTCCATCATGGTCTTCGGCACGTTCGATCTTCTGCATCCTGGGCATGTGTATTTGATCGAGGAGGCTGCGCACTTGGGCAAGGTTACCGTTGTCGTCGCACGGGATGAGACGGTACTACAGATCAAAGGACGCAAGCCGAGGGAATCACTCAAGCAACGAAAAAAAACCATCGAGCAGCGGTTTCCTGAAGCGATAGTTGTTGCCGGATCAGCATCCGATTTTCTGGAGCCCATTCGCAATCATCGCCCGGACATCATTCTGCTCGGGTACGATCAGAAGCTGCCGCCTGGGGTTACCAAGAAAAGCGTAACCGCTGCCTCTCTCCCCCCGCAGGGGGAGAGACTGAGTGAGGGGAATATGCGCAAAGAAAAACGACTGAAATTCCGAGACGATAAAAATGATCTTCCGAAGATTCTGCGTGCCAAAGCGCACCGACCGGAGAAGTTTAAGAGCAGCCTGATGAAGGGTGGCTCGAAGCGAGAGAGAAAATAACTCAAGTCTGAGTTGTGAAAGTGAAACTTCCCCTCCACGGTGAGAGCTGCGCGCATTCGCTGAAGTAAAACGACATTCGAAGTGGCGGAGGGCGTGAGTGCGACGGAGG
>CAINWJ010000068.1 GCA_903854455.1 Candidatus Peribacteria bacterium
AGCGGGATTCCGGCGACGGGCAGGAGAGGCTTTGCACGGCGTTCCGTAAGAGGCCAGAGTCGTGTGGCGAAGCCGCCGGCGAGGATGAAGGATTGCATTGGTGGAAGTATAGGGGGGTTCGAAAGGAACCAGAAGATGTAGAAGAACCAGAAGAATCAGAGGATTGTTCGCAGTCGTTGTTCGTTTGGTTCTTCTGGTTCCTCTTTCTCTTCTGGTTCTTCTACCTCACCGCCAGCACCTTCTGTCCCTCAATCGATTCCACCGCCTCCGCAGCACCGACGACTCCCAGCACGGACGGGAGGAGGAGGTACGTCATCCTGTGTTGCCGACAGACGCTCATGAGGTTGATGGTGTGCTCCAGATTACTGCACTGGATGAGGTGTGTGGGCTTGAGTGATTTGATGGTTTCTTCCAATTTGTTGAGTTTTCCAAGCACCGGGACTCCTGCCACTTCTTTCCGCGAGGATCCCTGGGGATCGAGGATGGCAACCGGACGGAACACCGATTGCTTTTCATCCAGTAATTTGATGAATTTCTCGGCTTCCCGGTTGATGCCGATGACGAGGAGCGGATAAGCGGCGGGGAGCTTGCGGTAGATGCGGCGTTGCCAAGTATCGAACGCCAGGTGCCAGATGAGCGGGATCACGAAGCTTAAGATGCCCGAGTAGATGAGTAGTTTCCGTGAAAAGAAGCGGTTATTCGTGAAGTAGTACGCGAGAGCGAAGAATGCCAGTCCGACGATGGCTCCGGCAAACAGGCAGAGCACATTCCGGCGACTGCTCTGGATCGTCGTCAGCTCGAAGACGCCGAGAGCGGTCAGAGTGGCGAGCCACAGCGGTGCCACAGCGAGTGTCGTCCGAAGATAGAGATCGATCGGAAAATCCGTCGAGAAGATGAAACCGACCCGGAGGAAGTATGCGAGCGTGTACGTACCGATGAACAGGATCGCGTCTGTCACGAGCCAGCAGGTGAGGAGGAAGGGACGACGCATGGCGTGAGTATGCGCGAGGCTATTGGCTATTGGCAATTAGCTTGTAGTTTTTTGACTTTCTACAAATAGTACACAGTTAATAGATTCGTTTGAAATTACTGAGCAGTACGTTCTATCTGATGTACTGATGGCATTGTGATGGCGGTTTTGACAACTATCAGCATGACGATGAGCATCATACACATCCAAAGTGCCAAGATACTCGTTCCGAGTATGATGAGGATCTTCCAGATGAGTGGTTGATTCTTAAACTTGAATCCAGTTTTTTTTGCTACCATTTCATGTTCGACAATATCCATCTTTTCCTGCGTGTTTAGAAATGCAGATGCTCTAACTGACATAATGCCGTTACATACCAGTACAATCCCTCCGATCAATGCTCCAATTGAGACCAATATCATGCCGACCATCAACACAAGTGAGCCTATGATGATAGTCAGAGTGCCTGGGACTCGAGATCGTTTTGAAGCCCTTATAACCAATCCCATGATGCCGATCAGGATTGCAGTCAAAAGTTCTCCATTGAACAAGAAAATTACTGCCAAAAAGTATTGCGTACGCTCTGCATATTTTATATTGCGTAGTGCCAGCTCTATATTTTTTGGCTTCTGAAGTTCACGTAAGCCGACGCGGTCGACAAATGACATTTGGATACAAAGATATCAGACTTTCGTCATCCACTCAAACGGCAGCTTCGTGACGTCCCACGGAATACCCTTACTCTTGCTGATGGATCGTCCTTCGGCGATTTGCGCTTCGCCTGCGAAGATCACCCTCTGCATGAAGTCATATTTCGCTTGCAGGATGCGGCTGCGCTTCGCAATGATCTTGAATTCGTTCTGATGCAATGCGAAGAACGCGAAGGTCTCCGCAAAATCTTCGAACGGGTCGCTCTGTGCGTAGCCCGAGACGAAGTCTTTGGCGAATGATTTTTTCTGTGTTGTTACGGCATCAGCCCAGCTTAAGGAGTAGAACTTCACACTGGGATCATTCGCGTACATCCTCGTTGCACCGTCAGCGAAGGCAGTGGCAGTTGCATTGTTCGATCCCCGGAGTCCGCCCAGGTCCGTCACGTGTCCGCACTCGTGGACGACCAGCGCCATAAATTCATTGTCCGGGACATTGCCGGTGACGATGATCGTCGACTCTCCCCCCAGTCCGCGGTTCTTCGGGTTCTGCTCATACGTCACGAAGAACTGTCGCAGATTGTCGCGGCACTCGCTCGGCAGTGCCCGTAATACTTTGTCTGCGAGGATCCTGTGCTTCGGTTGGATGTCCTCCTGATCGACAACGGCGAGGAGATCTGATGCGCGATGGTTCGGGCGCACGACGGCATTGCGAGGAGTGATCGTTGCCACTGTTGCTTGAACCGGAAAGCGGGGAGCGGGGGAGGCGGCGGTATGATTTACTATTTTTTCTTCTGGGGAGCGGGTATCTACCCGCGGAGTATTGGCATGAGCGCTGATATCATTTTGCTTGTGCCGCAGGTAGACACCTGCTCCCAAATCAATAATAGAAGGAGAGGATCTCCCAATTCCCCTTGTGTCGCTCTCCAGCCCTGCTACCATTGCAGCAGCCAAGAACAAGCAGATAACCAGTAGCAGCGCGAGTACGGTTCTCCCGTCTCTTGTTCTAAACCGATGAGTACAATAAGACGGTGTGATCATCGAGGGCGGAAAAAGTAGCCATTTATACTATATTATTCGTTTTATGTCAACTGATCCTGTCGTTGTAAGTCCCGGTCAGCGCGTCACGCTGAAGGTCGAGAAGCTCGCAAATGGCGGTGCCGGGTTTGCCATGATCGACAAGATGCCGGTCTTCATCACCGGAGCACTCCCCGGGCAGAAGGTCGAGGCCGTCATTACGAAGAAGCGTGAGACATTTTTCGAGGCGAAGGTGGAGAAGGTGCTGATGCGATCCCGAGACGAAATCCCCGCCCGCTGTCCACACGTCGGAACCTGTGGCGGATGTACCTGGCAGCAGCTTCAGTACAACAAGCAGATCCAGTACAAGGAGGACATCGTACGCGAGACCATCGAGCACCTGACACCGGTCGATGCCGCCGTTCGTCGAACACTTCCGGGGCGCGTCCTCAAGATCATCCCGAGTCCGCAGGTGTTCTACTACCGCAACAAGCTTGAACTATCTTTCGGGTTCGAACGCATGCGTGTCGAGCAGCATGCCGCAGAGAAGGAAGGAGCCAAGCCGCAGAGGATTCATTTTGATGAGGGTCCCGGCATCGGGTTCCATCAGCCGGGTCAGTGGGCGACGATTCTGCCTATCCAGGAATGTCACCTCTACGACGAACAATTGTCGGCACTCCTGGCGGATGTGAAGCGTTTCATGGCGGATACGCGTCTCCCCGTCTACAACCCGAAGACTCATCGAGGGATGCTTCGGACACTCCTCCTCCGTCGCGGTGTGCACACCGATGAGCAGATGATCTGCTTCATCGTGCAGGCCAGAAAGAAGGAGCTGGAGCCGCTGTTTCAGAAGTTCCTCTCATTCGCCGGTCGCCCCTCACTCAAATCTCTCCTGGTCGTCGAGCACTTCGGACTCAACGACAAGCCGGATGCTCCCAAGGTCCACACTCTCCTCGGCGAACCGTTCATTCATGAGCGTCTCTTCGACCTCACATTCCGCATCTCGCCGTTTTCGTTCTTCCAGACAAATACGCTCGGTACCGAGAAGCTCTATGCCGCCATTGCCGCTGCTGCCGATCTTTCCCAGCGCGATACCGTGCTGGATGCCTACTGCGGCATGGGCA
The DNA here is from genome assembly GCA_903854455.1 of Candidatus Peribacteria bacterium. Lineage (GTDB taxonomy): Bacteria > Patescibacteriota > Gracilibacteria > Peribacterales > Peribacteraceae > CAINWJ01. The sequence goes on from CAINWJ010000068.1 coordinate 3,759, forward strand.
CCATCGGGCAGTACCTGGCGCGTTTCTGCGAAAAGGTTGTCGGAGTCGAATCGCATCCGTCGGCGATCGATGATGCCCTCCAGAGTGCGGGTCAGAACCGGATCGGCAACATCACCTTCTACAAGGGTAAAGCCGAGCAGGTCCTCCACCAGCAGCTCAAGCCGGGTGGCAAGTACGCGTTCAGTACGATCGTCGTCGATCCGCCGCGCGTCGGATTGCATCCTGATGCACTGGCAGCGATCATCACCCACCGTCCGCAGAAGATCGTCTACGTTTCCTGCAATCCTGCGACCTTTGCCCGCGACCTCGGTGAACTGCTCAAGAATGGATATGAGCTCCGAACGATCCAGCCGGTCGACATGTTCCCGCACACAGCGCACATCGAACTCGTCGCATCACTTCAGAAGAAGTAATGTGTGGATATGCGAAGAACAAATGGTTACATTGTTCAATGGTTAAATGGTTCGCAAGCGAGACTGATTGTTCGTTGGTTGCCATGCAAACAATTTAGCCATGTAGCCATTTAACAATGGTCGTTCTATTTCTACTATCATCTCACCCCTGTGCACCGTCTTTCCCTCCTCTCCGTCGGCAAGATCAAAACCCCGTGGATCGCCGATGGCTGCGCGATGTTCATTGATCGTTTGAAAAAGCAGTGTGATTTTTCCGAGAGGATTCTCAGCCCCGGGACGCAAGTCGAGGAGAATGATCGACTGGTGGCGGCTTTGGAGAAAATCAATGGTGTGATTGTTGTACTTGATGAGGGTGGCAAAGAATATTCATCGCCGGAGTTCGCCTCATGGATTAGTAAGAAGCGCGATCTGGGCGATCCGATCACCTTTGTTCTCGGTGGTGCTTTCGGCTTGGATGATCGTGTCCGATCGACAGCGGATCTGGTTCTCTCACTGAGCCGGATGACGCTGCCGCATGAGCTTTGCAAGATTGTGTTCTTGGAACAGTTGTACCGGGCGCATGCGATCATTGCGGGAAGCGGATACCATCATTGAAAATCTTTTTTCATCATTTCGCACAAAGCATTGTGCTCCCTTTTCTTAAATTTTTTTGAAAGGAAGCGAGATGCTTCCCGCGCGCAAGCAAGACTTCCTCATTTCTTCAGAAAAGTCTTCAACTTCGCGGTGTCGATGACGCGGTCG
>CAINWJ010000069.1 GCA_903854455.1 Candidatus Peribacteria bacterium
GCGGCATTCATCGACTGGTCGGGCGAGCAGGCGTTCCGCGAGTAAATGTCCCGGCTTCATTCCCAGAACATCGGACGGATATCCTGCAACCTTTGCTGCTGCTTTCCGCAGTGTCCGCGGCACAAATTTCATCTCATTGAGGATCCGTGCGATGCGGTAGCGCGGGTAACCCCCAAAGAGCTCGTCGCCACCGGCACCCGAGAGGACGACATCGACGGATTTCTTCGCGAGCTGAGAGAGCGCGTACTGTGCGACGGAGACACTGTCGGCATTCGGCAGATCCAGTGCGCGGGTCGTTTCGCGGTAGAGAGTCCGCTCCATCTCGGCCGTCAGAAGCAGTTCTTCATGGTGTGTTCCGTAGTATTTCGCTGTGAGCTTCGCCAGGTCGGCATCCCGGTTGAACCGCTCTGCTCCTTCCGCCTCCGTTGCCTCGAAGCGGACGGTGAATGTTCTCACCGACTGGCTCGATGCTTTCGCCATGTGGTGGAGCACGATGGACGAATCCATCCCACCACTCAAAAAAATCCCCACCGGCTTATCGGAGATTAGATGCGCTTCCACCGCATCCTGCATGATGGCAGGGAAGCGTTCACGGAATTCCCGTTTCGATGGAATGGACGGTGTATCCGCCGCCGCGACGAACGTCCAGTATGATTCCTTCCCTTCCTTGCAGCGGAGAGCGGTTCCCGGCGGCAACGATTCGATTCCTTCACACAGTGTCTCCGGCCCCGGGACGTACTGGAGACGGAGGAATGCTGACAATGCATTGAAATTGATTGCCGGTTTCTCAGGCAATCCCTGCATGATCGACCGGACTTCGGATGCCAGCGCCAGTGCCCCGCCGATGCGCGTCAGGTAGAGCGGTTTGATGCCGCTAGAGTCCCGTGCGGCGAAGAGCGTTCTGGTTCGGGTGTCGTAGAGGACGAAGGCGAACATCCCCCGGAGCATCGGGAGAAAATCCATCCCGTATTTGTCGTACAGTCTGAGCAGCACTTCCGTATCCGTTCGCGTTCTGCAAGTCAGTCCTTCCTGCTCGATCAACTGCCTGAAGTTGTAGATCTCGCCGTTGAAGACGATGACGACCGAATGATCATCGTTCCACATCGGCTGATCGCCCTCCGGCGTCGGATCCAGAATCGCGAGTCGTGCATGACCCAGTGAGACGCCGCTGCCCACATGGATGCCCTGTCCGTCCGGACCACGGTGACGGAGTGCCGTCGTCATTCGCTCGATGCGTCCGCGATCTTCGCCGATGAATGCTGCGATGCCGCACATGGCTGCAGTATAGGGTATTCAGGAGATGGATGTTGATGATCGGTGCATTGAGAAAGCGGTCAGCGACTAGCGCGGGGCTGCTGTTCCAACATTTAAACAGCAGCGCCCTTTCAGGGCGCGGCGCAAGTTCGTTTGGTCCCCGATGCCCGCCAGCTGACACCCTTGTACGGTGAAATGTGCACATCCGTGAATTGATCGGAGGGGAACCAGGAGGTTACGCGCTCGCGGGAGATGAACCAGGTTTGCGGTGCATTCAATTTATCGAAGACGTTGAGGACATTGCGTTGGTATGAGAGCCGCCGCCAGTTTTGGAAGTATGCGTAGAAGGGGAGGAACGTGAGCGGAAGAAGATAGACGGTGTAGATCGGCAGGTACAGGATTGCAGTGATCGCGAGAGCTAATGCCATGACCGCCCATCTAGGCAGCCAACGGATGAAGACCGATTTGATCGGTTCCAGCACGCGTTCGTTGAGCCAGTTGCCTTCGCGGCTGTAGACCCACACGATCACTCTGCCGCCCGGGCGGACATGTTTCGCAACATTTCGGAAGGATATATCGGGATTGTCCGTGTGGTGTAGCACGCCGATGGAATAACCGACATCGAACTGGCGTCCTAAGTCCATCGTCGCGATGTCATGCTCAATGAGTGAGACGTTTTTGAGATTCTGTGTCCGTTCAGCGGCACTTGCCAGTGCATTCAGATCCACTCCCGTGACGGTTGCGGCATACGGCGCGACAAAACTCACGTGCTGACCGCCGCCGCAGCCACAGTCCAGAACATGTTTGCCTCGGAAAGTTTCCCAGGTATTCGGCTGGATCCATTCCTCGAAGAGCCACTGATTGTCATCTGCCAGATGTTCCCATTGCCATGCCCATGCGGATTGTTTCTGCTGCATGATTGGAGTGTAGGCGAAGATTCCTCTATGCGACAAATGCGTCTGATTTATTATTGTCATTTTGTTTTACGCAGCAGGAAAACGTAACGGAATGGCGCCCATACGAATGGGACAGGAATTACCCTGAGAATTCTCAGTATTCCTCCGTTCCATTCTTCGAATAATGGGCGGGATCCGCGGTGCAGATGCCATTCGTTCTCAACATCGTCGAGGTTGGTGTGTCCTTTGTTCTTCATGAGAATGGATAGCCCTGAATGTTGCAGGATAGATTTCGTCTTCTCGATGAGCGCTTCGTTCGGGATGGAGACCGCAGCCAATCCGTCCGGCGTCAGGACGCGAGAGATCTCCTGAAGGACTGTGCGGGGGTGCAGAACATGTTCAATCACCTCGGAGCAGATGATCTTGTCGAACGAATGGTCTGGAAAATCCAAGCGATCGGCAGACATTTTTCTCAGAGTCACGCTTTCACTGAGATTGGCTTTCGCACGGATAAGCATCGTATCCGATAAGTCGACACCGGTCCGATGTGCACGGATGAGGGAGAGCATGTTTCCAGCGCCGCAGCCGATGTCGAGGACGCGATCATCCGGTTTGATGCTCAGCGATCGGATGATTGCACGGGTGCGACGTCCTTCGATGAGTCGGAGGAGAGGATTCCTACTTTTATGGTAGTGATCCGGATTGTACTTCCTGCTCATCTGCTCGTTCCAAGCTTCGAAGGTTTCGTCGGTCGGGTGTGATGGTATGGCTTGCATACGATTCATATCCGAGCGTATCTCAGTGCGGACTGATATGGTAGTCTTTTCCTCGTAGCGGATTTTTCTCCCCGGCATCCAACATGTGTGGAATCTGTGGCATTGTTCGGCTGGATGGCGGTTCAGTGGATCCCGGGGTCCTCGATCGTCTGACCGATGCGTTGGCGCACCGCGGTCCGGATGGTCGGGGGACATGGATTGATCGTGGAGTGGGGTTTGGGCACCGGCGGTTGTCCATTCTCGATCTTACGGAGGCGGCGGCTCAGCCGATGCAATCTGACAACGGCGATCTGGTTCTCGTGTTCAACGGCGAAATCTACAACTATGCGGAGAAGCGGCGACTCCTCGAGCAGAAGGGACATCGTTTTCGCTCAACCGGCGATACCGAAGTTCTCCTGAGGCTCTACGAGGAATTTGGCGAAGACTGTCTCCTGCATTTGCGTGGAATGTTCGCGTTCGCGGTATTCGATCGTCGAAAGAATTCCGTATTTCTGGCACGCGATCGAATCGGGAAGAAGCCGATTAAGTATTTCCATACGCAAGGCATGTTCGCGTTTGCTTCGGAATGGAAGGCTCTCCGAACATTGACCGAGTGCCCACGAGCAGTCGATACCGAGGCGGTTCATCACTATCTGACGATGATGTACCTCCCATCACCTCTCACTGGCATTGTCGGTATTCGCAAACTGCCATCAGCGCATTGCATGCGGATTGATCTCGGGACGGGGAAAGGAACAGTTCGCCGGTACTGGTCACCACAGTTCGAGCCGGACGAGTCAAAGACCGAAGCACAGTGGGAGGAGGATATTCTCCGCGTCCTCGACGAGAGCGTGCGATTGCGAATGGTTGCGGACGTTCCTGTCGGCGCATTCCTTTCCGGCGGTCTGGATTCGGCCGCCGTCACAGCGCTCATGGCACGTCAGAGCAGTCGTCCCATCGACACGTTCTCCATCGGGAGCGGGGTGGATGCGTACAATGAATTGCCCGATGCGGAGCGCATGGCACGGTTTCTCCACACGAATCACCACCCCATCGTCCTCTCCGCCGATATCCTCGGCATGCTTCCGGAGCTCGTGCATTCCTACGAAGAGCCGTATGCAGACCCCGCCATCGCACCGGCATACCTCCTCGCACGGGAGACCCGTAAGTACGTGACAGTCGCACTCAACGGTGACGGTGGCGATGAGAACTTCGCAGGATACATTCGCTTCCCTATTCTCAGTTTTTCAAGGATGTGGTCCGGGCAACCATCGTTCGTTCATACTCTTGCGGATGCGGCGACAGCGCTCTTCGACCGGTTTGCACGTACGACGCTCAGCTACCGGTGCCGACGATTTCAGCAGAGCATCCATCTGCCGTGGGAACAGCGCTACCTGCAGTACTTGAGTTTCTTTACCGAGGAGGAAAAACGATGTCTGGAGCGCGATGAATTGGCGGCACGATTTCCGAGAACAGATCAATGGTTTGCAGAGCGCACACGATCATCGCGGTTACGAGCCACAGATCTTACACATCAGGCGATCAGCATGGATTTCGATACGTACCTGCCGGATGACCTGATGCCCAAGATCGACCTCGGAACCATGGCCAACTCTCTGGAGGCCAGGTCGCCTCTTCTCGATCACGAACTTTTGGAGCTCACCGCGAAGATTCCTGCAC
>CAINWJ010000070.1 GCA_903854455.1 Candidatus Peribacteria bacterium
CATCGATAAATCAAGGAGTTTGTACTTCAGATCGTAATATTGCGGCTGAGGCGACAGCAGGTTTGGTGTCTGGATACGATTCGAATTCCCAGAATAATAAACAAAGCAGTATTACACCGATATCTTGCCCGTCTTCCTCTTCTGCTTCCTCCGTATCTTCGTCGGCTTCCGCCGCTTCTTCGGTTTCCGGCATCATCTATCCGCTGACCCTTGCAGTGCAATCACTGCCTGCGGCAGGCAATGCCACGACGGGCCAGACAGGATTGTCACTGTTCAAGGTGAAGGCGACTGCCGGGTCGCAGGACGTCCTGCTCAAGGGCATCATGTTTGCTACTCAGGCTGGGTCACTCAGTAATGCGACTCAGTACCAGTTGTTCCGGACAGGAGCAACGACTCCGGTAGCCACGGCGACCCCTTCGAATGGTTTCCTGACGTTCTATCAGGCTGGTGGTCTGGGGGCTGCAATCCCCGCACGCGCCTCCACTGACTTCGAAGTCCGTGCGACTGCCGCAGCGGCTCCGGCTGCCGATCCTCTGCTTCAGCTCAAGTTCCGGAGCAATGTCTCCAACTACATCATCGCGACAGTCGGTGGCACCATGCTCGGCAATATCAGCACCGATGGTGTGTGCTTCATGTCGTGCGACACCAATGTCACGACGGCTCCTGCGACGGCGTGGACGGTCAGGGCTCCGTACTGCGGTAATGGTGTCCAGGAGAAGCCGCAGGAACAGTGTGATGACGGCCAGAGATGCGCCTCCGATCATCGGATTGATTGCACGATCTATCCTTCGGTCTGTCCCCAGAATGACTGTGTCCAGATCGACAACGATACGTGCAGCAATGTCTGCAAATTGACCGCTTCTCCGTTCTGATAATCATTGATCTATTTCATAAAAAGTATTATAATATCTAATCATATACACACCCAATTCTATGGAAAACGTCCGCTCTCTGCTCGCCGTCACTATCGCATCCCTCGTGATGCTTGCGGTTCCGGTGACCACACACGCCTATCTCTCGCCGGAGCAGGTCTTCGGCGGTCAGACGCAGGATCTGCAGCCTGCTCCCATGACGCAGCGCGAAGGCGAGGCAGCCATCGCCGAGCGCCAGCAGCGGACGGCGGACTGGCGTTCATCCGCGCAAGCTTCACTGGCTCCCGTCGATGCTGAGCCGCAGGACACATTTGTTCCGGAGGCACCCAAGGCACCCAATCTCCTCGATGAGACGACGCAGTACAACCTGCGGATGCAAAGGATTCAGGATGCCAAGAACGCGCAGGGCAGCCCCTCCATCGTCATTGCCGGCAACGGCACGGTGATCGACAGCAAGGGGAACGTCCTCCACAGCGGTGCTCCGCTGGTGACATCCACGGGACCGGGAACAGTGCTGGCATTGATCATTCTGGTTCTCGCCGGTATGTGCACCTACGGGTATGTCACGCTCAGCGCACGTCGCTTCTCTTCCATGGCGTAAGCCACACACTTCTTCCATGCCTCCAGCACAATCGGCACCACGGCTTCGTCTTACTCTGGCTCTCGGTGTCGGTATTCTCATCGTGCTTGCCATCGGAATGATCTCCATTGCCCGCACATCGCTGCAGTCACCGGAGATCGTTCCTTTAGCCGATATTCCCCTCCCCTTCGGTCAGGATTCTTCTTTGAAAAGTCAGCTGACGCCCATTGGAACGAAGGGCGGACGCCTCCTTGTCGACATGACGTTCGATGCCGGGGAGGTGTCTCAGGTTTTCGGGACGAACGACATCACCTTTGCACTCACTCCTGCGGATGCCTCCTCCTTCTCCGACGGAGCACCTCTCTCCACCGCTTTTACGCCCGGAACCAGGTTCTACGGCTACAAGTACACAACCATCAATGCGGCGAAGGAGAGAGAGATGAAAATTCTGAGGGACAATCCGCCGCTGGATGCCAACAATGTGCCTACCGCTTACACGTACTCACAGCTCTTCCCCGGTAAGTTCTTCGCCTCAGATGACGACTTGGCAGATGAGAATTCGTTCCCGCGCATCTTCGCCCGTAGCCAGGGAGTGATTTTCCATTCTCTTTCCGAACTCACACTCGATGCAAATTCGCGTTACCTGGTCATTGCAGAGGAGGCGTCTGCTCCCGATTCTCCCCTCTCCAATACCGCTCTCACGGCTCGGGGCTTGGCCTGGTGCGGGGATGGCAGGATCCAATCCCCCGAAATTTGCGATGATGGCAATCGTGTTGCCAGTGACGGCTGTTCCACGCAGTGCTCAGTCGAGATCGGGTACGTCTGCTCCGGCGAGAGAAGTATTTGTACCGTTGGCAGCACCGTGTCATTTACCCGCAGGAAGCTACAGGCGCTCATTCCAAGTATCGATGGTTGGTACACATTTCAAAGCAGGCTCTGAACTCCATATTCCGGAGCAATTTTTTGTGAACGAGACCATGGACTCTCGTTTTCGCGTATATGTCTCGGTGAAGTGAGGTCATTGATAGTGTTGCTTCATCCGTGATGCACGATTGATCTAGCTCAGGCAGGGGCAGAGCCGGATTCTTTTTACAGAATTGGTTTTTTTCTATGCCACTCTGTCGCTTGTTCGTACGCATGCCCTGCACGGAAGAGGGTTGATTCCCCGAATTGCGGACCGAGTAATTGCATGCCGATGGGCAAATTTTTCTTCGAGAAACCGCACGGGATTGCCAGCCCCGGGATACCTGCAAGAGAAGCGGGAGCGGTGAATGCATCCTCCAGATATGCTTGCACGGGATCATCGGTATGTGCACCGATTGTGAAAGCAGGCGTTGGTGCACTGGGAGTCAGGATGACGTCGACATCTCTGAATGCATTCTCGAAGTCCTGTCGGACCAGCGTGCGTACCTTTTGCGCTTTCAGGTAGTACGCATCGTAGTAGCCGGAGGAGAGCGCGTACGTTCCGATCATGATTCTCCGCTTCACTTCCGGACCGAAGCCTTCCGAACGGACGCGTAGGTAGTAGTCGAGGAGATCTTTCGGTTTCGGTGCGGTGTGACCGTAACGGATGCCGTCGTAGCGTGCCATGTTGCTGCTCACTTCACTGGGGCAGATGATGTAGTAGGTTGCGATGCCGTAGTCGGTATGGGGAAGCGAGATATCCTTGATCGTGGCTCCGAGCGACTCGAATGTTTTCGCAGCGGCACGGACTGATTGCTCAACTTCAGGATCCATTCCTTTCACGAAGTATTCTTTGGGGAGCCCTATCTTAAGACCTTTGATGCCCTTTGTAAGTTGCTGTCTGTACGGCGGAACCGGCAGAGGTGATGTTGTCGCATCCATAGGATCATGCCCCGAGATCGCTTCCAAAATGATGGCTGCGTCTTCGACAGATTTCGCCAGTGTGCCAATGGTATCCAGCGAACTCGCCATACTCATCACGCCGTAGCGGCTCGTTCGACCGTACGTCACTTTGATGCCGGTGCAGCTGCAGTAGCTTGCCGGCTGCCGGATGGAACCACCGGTGTCCGTTCCTAGTGCGAACACGCATTCATTTGCGATGACAGCGGCGGCAGATCCTCCGGATGACCCACCTGCAACCTTTTCGGTGTTCCAGGGATTCTTCGTCACACCGTAGCAGGAAGTCTCCGTAGAGACGCCCATCGTAAATTCATCCGTATTCGCCTTGCCAAGAGAGATGGCACCAACGGCTTTCAGGCGTTTCGTCGTTGTCGAGTCGAAGGCGGGAGCGTAGGTTTTTTCCCGCAGGATATTGGAACACGCGGTCGTCGGAACACCGGCTTCAGAGTAGACATCTTTCGCGAGGTAGGGGATTCCCGCAAGGGGATGATCGAAGACGCCCTTCTGATCCACGTTCTTGGCTTCCTCCAGGGCTCGGTCGAAGTTTCGGTAGACCACCGCATTCAGCGTCTTATCGACGGATTCGATTCTGTCGATGCAGGATTGCACCAGCTCTGTTGAAGAAATCTCTCCCTTCGTGAGTTTCTGGTGTGCCTGTGCAATTGTCAGAGAAGAGAGCATCCTGAGAAAATGTAGAATGTAGAATGTAGAATGTAGAATTGTGCTGAAGGCATAGTGGCTTAGGGTACAGATAATCTCGTAATTTTACATTCTACATTTTACATTCTCAATTCCGTTCATCCGTGGGCATGTGGGGATTGGATCTGGTGCTCCACCTTCGGAAGAGGGGAGCACTCGAGGAGGGCATCCGGAGAGATCGGATTTTTGAGTATTTCATCCGACCTGAGAACCGTTTCCAGCCCGGTGACTTGTGCCGTTGGAAGCACATCGTCCGTATCCACTTCCTTGAGCTTCTCCACGTACGTCAGAATAGACGACAGCTCCTTCGCCATCTTCTCCACTTCCGCCGGCGTCAATGATAGACGTGCCAGTTTGGCGATGTGTTCCACCTGCGCTTTCGTGAGGGATGACATGGGCAGAGGATAGAGAGAGGAGGGTGTTCAGGGCAAGAAGTATGTGGTATTCAGTATCGAGTATGCAGTATGGGTCAATACAATCATTTGCTTCTGCCTCCTTCATACTGAATACGCCATACTCCTCTGGTCTCTCATAGAACATTC
>CAINWJ010000071.1 GCA_903854455.1 Candidatus Peribacteria bacterium
CCGGGGAACTCACTCATGGTGAATCACTCAACAATCTCTTTCCGTATTCCGGGGCACGATGCCCCGGCTGCAACTTCGGAATAGTTTTCCAATCCATTTTACATTTTACATTTTACATTCTACATTTCGTCCATGCCCGTCACCCTCCTCCTCGGCTCCAAGTCCGATACAGACTTTGCGAAGAAGATCACCGCCGTGCTGGATGAATTTGCCGTCCCTTCCGAGATCCTCGTCGCTTCGGCACACAAAGTGCCGGAGAAGGTGGTCGAGATCATTGAGAAGCTCAACAAGAACACCGAACCGACCGTCATCATCACCGTCGTTGGCATGAGCAACGGACTCGGGGGAGTCGCTGCAGGATCGTCTGTGCATCCCGTCATCACCTGCCCACCGCTCCAGGGTTTGGACGAGTACTTAGTAGATCTCCATTCCAGCCTGAGGATGCCGTCGGATGTACCCGTGATGACCGTTCTGCATCCCAAGAACGCTGCTCTCGCCGCAGTCAGGATTCTTGCGGAGGCAGATCAGAAATTGAAGAAGAAGGTGGCGGAGAGAATCAAGAAGATCAAAGAGGGATATTGAGAGGAGTATAAGGAATCAGTTGGATCTTGAAGTGTGAGCTGGCACTATGATTGCCATGGGAATCACGCTCGAAGTTCTTCGTGAGAAACTCACCAACTGGAAAGGTTGCGATCTTGCCAAGACCGCCAATGCTGTGCTGGGGGAGGGGAATCCCCATGCCACGGTCATGTTCATCGGTGAGGCGCCGGGGCAGAAGGAGGATGAGCTCAGGCGACCGTTCGTGGGAGCTGCCGGACAATTTCTGAACGAACTCCTGGCATCCATCGGACTCAAGCGCGAGGACGTCTACATCTCAAACGTCGTGAAGTTCCGTCCGCCGGCGAACCGCGATCCGGAGCCCATCGAGAAGGAACAGTGCATGCCGTGGCTCATGCTGGAGATCGCGCTGGTGAAGCCGAAGGTCATCGTCCCACTCGGCAGGCACTCGCTCGGCCACTTCTTCCCGTCGAAGACCATCACCGAAGCGCACGGCAAACCATTCCAGCTGACCGATGCGATCACGATCTTCCCGATCTACCATCCTGCTGCAGCACTGCATAACGGGAACTTGAGAGCGAGCCTGATGAGTGATTTCAGGGCACTGGGGGAGTATTTGGCAACAAAAGAATGATTGCAGATGGGTCGGGTATCAGGGTCAGGGTCAGGAAAGGTAGTTGAAAGGAGGTCGAGGTCAGACTTTCAGATATACTGCCTTCGACTTCAGTATTGTTTTCGACCCTGACCCTCACCCTGACCCTCACGTGACCCTCATTCTTCTCCGCATCGCCACCGCTGGCATCCTCGCCCTCCTCTCACTCGCTATCATCCTCTTCCGCGTGAGTCCGTTCAGTGCGTCGTCAGTCGCGTTGCCATTCTTTTTCTTAACGCTGTTCCTCGCCATCGCCAGCTTCGGTTCGCTCATCGCATTCTCGGTGTGGAACAGGGTGCCGGTGGAGGGGATGGATGTCGGTAAGAAGCTCTCGGTGTCGCTCCGTGAAGGATTGTTTCTGTCCGGCGCATCGGTTCTCCTGGTTCTGCTGCAGATTCTGGACGTCTACACCTGGTGGATCGGGGTGCTGGTGTATCTGATTTTTGCGCTGGTCGAATTGGCATTACATTCATAAAGGATTCCCAGGAAACCAAGGCAACCAAAGAAACCAAGGATGGTCAGTTCGTTGATTTCGTTGGTTTCTTTGAACTCTTTGGTTTCCTTCTTCATCACTTCTCTTTCGTAATCCCACCTCTGGCGTTACTCTATCGATGATGCTTCTTGCCTCTCCCTGGAACGGCTATCTCGAGAAAATCGCAGCGTCAGGATCAGTGACTGATCTGGATGCCGTCGAGCATGAGTTGTTCGGTCGTAAAGCCGGTGCGTTGACGATGGCACTGAAGGAACTCGGAGGTCTGGCGGAAGCCGAGCGCAAGGCACGCGGGCAGGAGCTCAACGCCGCCAGGATTGCGTTGACCGAAGCCATCACCAACCGCAGGAATGAGCTCAAGAGCCAGGGGATGGGTTCACTCGCCACGTCTGATACGCTGGATACGACGCTGGATCTTCCCATCAAAGAGCGCGGACATCTCCACCTGATTCACGAGTACATCCGCAAGGCAGGTGAGGTGTTCGGTCGCATGGGCTTCGATGTCGCAGAGGGTCCGGAACTCGAAACCGAGGCTTTCCAGTTCGATCTCCTCAACTTCCCCAAGCACCACGCTGCACGCGATTCCCAAGACATCTTCTACATTCATGGCTCCAAAGATCCGGAGAACCGTGAGTTGCTCCGCGGGCACACATCCACTGTCCAGATCCGCTACATGCAGCAGGTAGGCAGGAAGCCGCCGTTCCGGATGATCTGCACCGGCAAGGTGTACCGCAAGGATGCCGATGCCACGCACTCGCCCATGTTCCACCAGATCGAGGGGCTGATGGTCGGCAAGGACGTGACGCTCGCCAACATGAAGGCGATCATGGAAACCGCCGTGAAGAATCTGGTCGATGAGAACGTCGAGTTCCGCTGGCGGACCGGGTACTTCCCGTTCACAGAACCGGGATTGGAGATGGATTTGCGCTGGCGCGGGGACGAAAGTAAGAGCCGCGAAGGTCGCTGGTTGGAAGTTGTCGGCTGCGGGATGGTGCATCCGAACGTACTCAAGAACGTGGGGATCGATCCCAAGAAGTTCCAAGGCTTCGCCTTCGGCTTCGGTGTCGAACGCATGCTCATGATCCGGCATCAGATTCCCGACCTTCGCGCTTTCTTTACAGGAGACTTGCGCTTTCTGAGGCAATTCTAGATTTTTAGGAGCGCTACGGTCGGCAGGCGGATATACGGTTGTTCTTCAATGGGGATTTGAGGTTTTTGAAGCAGTTTTAGCTTCCCTCACCCCCTGACCCCCTCTCCCG
>CAINWJ010000072.1 GCA_903854455.1 Candidatus Peribacteria bacterium
CTTCTTGCCCCGCCGAAGCTCCTCGGGAGCGAAGGGGGGTCCACTTTCCACTTTCTTGTATTCGAAGAATCGAGCATCCACTGGCGGCGGAATCACGATGCTATCGCGACCGTAGATCCGCTGAATCCTTCGCTGGGTTTCAGTCGAATTAGCGATGAACCGGTCAACGCGCTTCGCACTGGAGAGATCCCACCGACGCAGTGTCTTGAGTTCCTTTTTGGCACGCTTCTTCAAAAATCCCCGAAGCCGGAAATCGCGCAGATACTCATCCTCCATCTCCCAGGCATAGCGCATAGGCGTGTGGCAGTAACAGATGTGAATGCTGTCAGGAGGAATAATGATCCCCTTGCCTACCGCATGTGATGAGCTCAGAACGACGTCATACCCTGAGAAATCAATCCGCTCGAGTGCACAGGGCATCCATGGAAGCAACACCTGATGGCGACGCACCAGACGGTAGACACTCTGGAGGAATCGATTGGTGCGAATCTCCGCACCTGCCAGGGGACCTAGTCGCTCTGGAGCCGCAACGGTCGTCATGATGGGTGCCTCCGGCCACAGACGGTGGAACGACGCGAGCACATGCTCGGCGCCGCCGTATGTCGTCAGCCAATCTGCGACGAGTGCAAGCTTCATCCTGATGCATTGTCAATTGTCCCTTGCGAATTGTCCATTATCCTCGCTCCATGCCGCTCCAAAAACCTGTCCGGCTGCCGAGGAAATTTAACCGCACCACCAGTGCCGCGACTCGGACACTCGTGCGATCGACGTATGCCGGGCAGGAGCGCAGGAATCGTCGCCGACATGAACTCATGGCACGATGGAACCGACGGATTGTCCGGATAGGGAACGTGATCGCCTCGGAATTCCGGATGTGGCTGCTGATTATCATCGGCACAGGAATTATCGCTCTGGCGGGCGTTCTCCTCTTCGCCCCGTTCTTCGACGTTCGGACGATCCATATCCGCAGACAGGACGCCAGAATCGATCTGGAAGAAGTGCAGCAGACGCTCTCACCGCTCTTCCGCCAGCGCCTGGTTCTGGTGACGCGAGCACAGGTAAGCGCCCTACTCCTGCCACAGTACCCGGATATCGATCATATCGAGATGAGTAAGCAGTACCCCTCAACGCTCAACGTCACCATTTACACCGACCCGATCATCGCCACCATCACCATTGATGAGAGTGCTCTGCCTGAAATACATGGATCGGGATCGCTGCTGCCTACCGCAGAAACAGGATCGGCACTCTGGTCGTACGTGACGGATCGCGGATACTTCGTAACATCACCGGTTCCCCTCACCCAGGCACCACTGGAAAAGCTCTTCGTCACCGACTGGGGAGTACGCCCCCAGAACCGGTCCAAGTTCCTGGCACCGGAATTCCTGCAAACCGTCTTCCGTGCCCGGGATGCGCTGCGTCGCGATTTCGGACTCACGGGCAAGCAAATCACGCTCTTCGTCCGCGCTCAGGAATTTCACATCAAAACAGAGAAGGGAACGTTGTGGTTTGATCTAAAAAGTCCACTCTCGACCCAGTTCCAACGCTTCCGGGAATTCCTGAAGGCAGTGTCATTCGACCAGGTGAAGTCCTACGTCGACCTGCGGGTGGCGGATAAGGTGATTTATAAGTAGGGTCAGGGTGAGGGTCAGGGTCTGGAATTATTTATACCATTGCTTTTCCTGACCCTGATGCCTGACCCTGACCCTATTGGCTATTCTCTCATTCAATGGTTTACTGGCTTGCACATTCCAGTCGATGAAAGAGACTGGATCGTGATTTCCTTATGTTCTCCGCCCTCGCATCCCTGCTCCTGCTCGGCATGATCCCGTCGTCCGGATTGTCGACGACGGTGCGCGAACTCCCCGGCATCGAGCGCCTGGCAGTCACATCTCCCAATCCGCTGACAACGGAATTTCGTCTGCAGCATCTATCTGCATCAGGAGTGCTGCTCGTCGATGCCGATAGCGGGGAAGAGCTCTTTTCGATCGCCCCGGACACACGCCGTCCCATGGCGAGCCTGACCAAGATCATGACTGCGCTCCTGGTTCTGGAGCGACATGATCTGAATGAGATCGTCACGGTGCCCCCCATCGCCGAGGACATCGGAGGGAGCACCATCGGACTAACACTGGGGCAGAAATTTTCGGTCAGCGCCCTCTTGAAAGCTCTGCTCCTGCCCTCCGCGAATGATGCGGCATACACACTGGCTGTCTTCGATGGACGCGGTCTCGTTGCGTTCGTCAAATCCATGAATCAACGGGCAGTGGAACTGGGACTCAAGAACACGCATTTCGCGAATCCGGCGGGGCTCGACAATGAGCAACAGTATTCTTCCCCGCGCGACCTGGCATGGCTCACGATGGCTGCCCTCCGACAACCCGCCTTCCGTGAGATAGTCGGCACACGAACGGCGCGGATCACGGCGAATGACGGTCGTACGTTTGACATGAGGAACACCAATGAACTCCTCCATAGCAACCCCGACGTGCTGGGTGTGAAAACCGGTACGACGGATCAGGCAGGCGAATGCCTGATCATCCTCTTTTCCAAGCAGGGTCGCAGGTACCTCTTAGTCCTCCTCGGATCCAAGGAACGCTATACTGACGGCCTGCATGTGCTGGATGCACTGAACCTGGCCATGCGGTAACCGAACTATGTCCGCCATCCGCCCGTCCCCCCACTCCTGGCTGAACGTCCGCCTCCGACTCCTCTGTGTCGGCATATTCATAATCTCGTTGTTCCTGCCGGCGTACGTGCCGGATACCACGCTGACAACACCGCCGGATCTGGAAACGGATACACGGGGCTTCTTCCTGGCAGAGGAGGGATTCCTGACGAAGACATCCGCACTGACCGAGCAGGGCATGAGGAGTGCTTATACGCAGGGAATCGTGCATTCCGTCGAAGGAGGAGAGACCATCGGCAGCATCGCCAAGCAGGCATTTCTCAAACCCGAAACCATCGCATGGGTGAATGGCATCGGACTCAATGCCTCGCTCAAGCCGGGACAGAAGCTGCTGCTCTTGCCCGTTGACGGCGTCCTCCACACAGTGAAGCGCGGTCAGAATCTGCAGTCGATCGCAGATTTGTACGGCGTCAGTGCACAGATCATCTCGAAGCAGAACAATGTGAAAGGCGGCTACTTGCTGGCAGGTCAGGAGCTGATCATCCCGGGTGGCAAGCCCATCGTGGCGGAGAAGCCGAAGCCCGGAAAGCAGATCGCGGAAACCATCAAGCCTCTCTCCAAGCCGCGCGGTAAGTTCCCGGAGCTGGCACAGTTCCAGGTGGCACCGTCGTACGGCATCTTCCAAATGCCCTGTAACTGTTTCTACACACAATATTACAGCAGAGTGCACTTCGGTATCGATCTGCAGGAACGCGGCGGAGGTCCCATCTTTGCAGCGGAAGCCGGCACCGTCATCCGCTCCGATTATGGATGGAACGGCGGGTACGGAAACGTGATCGAAATCGACCATGGCAATGGTCTCATCACGCTCTATGCCCACAACAAGGAACTCTATGTCGAGGTGGGGCAGAAAGTGGCACGCGGACAGCCCATCTCCTTCATGGGCAATAGCGGACGCGTCCACGGACCCACCGGCATCCACCTGCACTTCGAAGTGCACGTGAATGGAACAAAAAAGAATCCGACGATGTATCTGCAGCAGTAATTGAAGAAAAACCACAATGGCTGTCATGGTGAGCGCAGTCGAACCATGACATTTGTGCACTGGCATCACCCTTCGACTGCGCTCAGGGTGACAAATCTTTGGTTATTGAATCTGAAATGCTTGGCATCCCTCCGTCACAGCATCTTCAATCTCCACATTCTCCACCCTCGCCCCCTCTGGTCCTTTCCTGCACCACTTGATCAATTCCTGAAGATCTACTTCCGCTCCTTCAGCAAACACTTCAACCGATCCATCCTCGACATTCCGCACCCATCCAGCAACGTTCAATCCCTCCGCTTTCTTCTTCGTTGATGACCGGAAGAACACTCCCTGGACGCGGCCGGTGATGCGGAGTTTGAAGGCAGGCATAAACGGGTCAGGGTGAGGGTCGGGGTTAGGAATTAATGAAAACAAACCCAGGTTGTCCGGTCATCAAAGAGCGCTTTCGCAGGATAGTTCCCGATCTCCCCTTTCGTCTTCTGCATCGTCTCGAGCAATGAGCACTTCTTCTCCCCGGTGATCAGGAAGACTCGCTTGGATGCCTTTTTTAATACCGGGAACGTCAAGCTGATGCGATCGTGGACAGCGAATCGATCCGTCGTCGTGTGGATGACATTCGCAGGTCCGAATGCTTCTTCGGGAAGAGGTGGAAACAGTGAAGTGATGTGACCGTCTTCGCCCATGCCCAGGATGACGAGATCGGGCTTGATCGCGGCAATCGCCTGATCGTACTGAGCGATGCAGGCTTCGATTGGCAATGATGTATCGGGGAAGACAATGTTGGCGTTCGCAGCCTGCCCCTGCAACAACGTCTCTCTGATCATGCCTTGATTGCTATCAGGTGCATTCGATGGCACATATCGTTCGTCGGCAAGAAATAATGTGACACGATCCCAGTCGATGTTTGTCGATTGACCAAGTGCTTCGTAGATCGGTTTTGGCGTAGTGCCGCCGCACAAGCCAATCGTCACGATCCCGCCATCCGTCTGACGATCTTGAATCGTTTCCACGATCTCACGAACCGCAGTCGCCAGGAATTCGTCGCCAGAATTGCTGTGGAGAATGATCATGAGAAGATGAACGCAAGAAATGCATTTTCAATTGTACATTTTACATTCTACATTCATCCGCCAAAGCGGATGTTCACATCCACCGCTCCCCGAACCGTTCGATAAATTTCTCCGCTTCCTCCGGTCCTGCCGACCCCGATGCGTAGGTCGATAATGGCGTCTTCGGATCATCCAGATACTTCTGCAGTGGATCGATGAGTCGCCAACTGGCTCGGACTTCCTCCGGATCCAAGAACCACTGCTGATTGCCTTCAATTGCTTCGAGAATCAGCTGGCTGTGCTCCGGCAGACAGTCGCCCACACACACCAGCGGATCGGTGAGAACGAGTGGTCGGAAGTTCGGATCAGTCCCGCCGAGCTTGGTTTGCAAGTACAGTCGCATCCCCGCTTCACCCTGGAGAATGATGTCGAGACGGTTGCGGGCAGTCTGCTTCCCAAGCAGCGACGGTGAATCCTGGAATTCAATCGTGATGCGCGTTTCCTTATCCTTGAGTCTCTTCCCCGATCGCAGGAAGAATGGGACGCCTTCCCAACGCGAGGAGCGGCTGAGGAGGCGTAGTGCAGCGAATGTAGCGGTGCGGGATCCTGAACGGACGCCGTCTTCTTTCGCGTACGCAGGAACGGACGCTCTGTTGATCTTGCCGGCAGCGTACTGACCCTGCATCACGACCTCTGATAAATCCGAAGCATGTGGCAAATAAAATTTTTGCATGGCATCGGTTCGCGCCGCCTTCATATCCTTGGCATCCGAGACGATGTGCATCGCGAGCAGTGCGGCGATCTCCAGCAAGTGACTCTGGAACATGTCCCGGAGTGTCCCGACCGCATCGAAGTACCCGGCACGACCTTCCAACCCCGCCGATTCAGATGCGGAAATCTGCACGCTGCGGATGAGCGTGTTCTTGAGTAAGCGTTCGATGACCGGATTGGCATGGCGGAGGTAGTAGACGTTCCGTGCCGCCTCTTTCCCGAGGTAATGATCGAGGATGTAGATCTCTTCGAGAGCGAAACATTTGGTTAATTTTTCATAGACCTGCTCGAATGTTTTTAGGTTGAGTCCGACGGGCTTCTCGATGATGCAGCGGAACGGAATGCCCTTGGCATGCACACCCGAGCGGCAAATATTCATGAGTGTTGGCTCATACATCGTCGGAGGAATGGACAGGTACGCGAGCCGAACCGCGGTGCCTGCTTGATCGAGTGTCGTCAATTTCGTCGCCAACTTCTGGAAGTCATCGATCTGATCGTATGCACCGGCAATGTACGTGCAATGACTGAGAAATTCTTTGAGCACTTTTTCATTCACTTCCAGCATGTCCGCCCGCACCGCAGCATCGATGTGCGCACGAAATTCCTGATCGGTCATTTTGGTCCGTGCGTAGCCAAGAATATTGTATTGCTCAGGTAAGCGTTTCTTGAGCGCCAGCACATACAGCGCCGGGTACAGCTTGATCTTGGCCAGGTGCCCGGAGGCACCGAAGATGACGAGAGAGAAGGGTTGGTTGGTGTGAAGCATCGGACGGAATGTAGAATGTACAATGTATAATGTAGAATGACGAAGTATAAATTTCGGCTTATACTCAACAAAATTCTACATTTTACATTCTACATTTTACATTTTCCCAATGCAAGAATTACTCCCACTCCTCTCAGATCTTTCCATCCCCTTCCAGCGCTTCGACCACCCTGCAGTCTTCACCTGTGCCGAAACTGACACGCTCAATCTCCATTTCCCGGGTGCGCACACCAAGCAGCTCCTGATGAAGGGGAAGAGGAAGAAGCAGTACGTCCTGGCAATCGTGATGCACGACAAGCGCGTGGATACCAAAGCACTCGCCAAAGACTTCGGCGATCAGAGCATGAGCTTCGTGTCACCGGAAGATCTGAAGAGATTGCTGGGCGTGGAGCCGGGATCGGTGACGCCATTCGGCTTAATCTACGACAAAGCGCACGAGATCACCGTGATCGTCGATGAGGATGCGTGGAACGTGGGGCAGTTTTGCTTCCATCCGCTCGTCAACACGGCAACATTAGTGATCGACAAGGCGGGATTTGAGACATTCATGAAGTACACGGGGCATGGGTGGACGGTGCGGGGGATTCCGCAGAGGATTTAAATAATACACAACAGCAGCGGCCTTTCGGGCCGCGGAACTTCCGGACCGCGACGATTGTGCGTTACGATGATCAACATGGGTCAACGCCACATCGAGCAGAATGACGTAACAATGTTCGTGACAACGAATACGCTCGACCGAAAGCGATTGTTTGCAAATCCCGCCTATGCCCGGGAAGCCATCGATCATCTGTACCGTGTGCAGGAACGGATCCCTTTTCTGCTCTTCGGATTCGTGATCATGCCGGACCACCTCCATTTTCTGCTTAATGTTCGTGCCCCGGGAACAATCTCAGGCGTCATGAATCTGTACAAAACCGGTCTGACATTTCAAATCGGTATCGGTGCATTCTGGCAGCCAAGATTTGATTTGAGAATTCCAAACGATGTGTATGCTGCCTTGCGATACATCTACAACAATCCCGTGAAAGCCAAGCTTTGTGATACAGCTGAATCATATCCATGGTCTTCTGCATCCGGAAAATGGGATGTTTCGCTCATGTCTTAATGCCGCGGCCTGAAAGGCCGCTGCTGTTAAATAAAAAAATAAATTGCTTGCAGAATGAATCTGCTTTGTTAAAGTGTCCCCACATCATCGCCTATCCAGAGTGATTCGTGGGAACTGGCCCTATACGCATCCCCCAACCTTCCGACGATTCGGAGACGGTGGGAATTCCAGCCTCCATCACGTCGCTCGTGAGCGACGTGACCCCGGGGGAAGATAGTGAACCTCATGACACTAGCCTTCTCTCCAGGGAATGCTTTTTCCGCACGAAGAATCGTGCACTTTCCATCTCTTCTTCATCCCAATCCCTAATTCCTTAGTTCCCAATCCCTCATCATGTCCTCTCTCTTCACTTCCGAATCTGTCACCGAAGGTCACCCAGACAAGGTCTGCGATCAGATTTCTGACGCAGTACTGGATTATGCCCTCGGCATTGACCGAAACGCTCACGTCGCCTGTGAATGTCTGGCGACCACCGGTCTCGTCGTCGTCGCCGGTGAGATCTCCACAACCGGCTACATCCCGATGGCCAAGGTCGCCCGCGACGTCATCGAGGAGATCGGGTACGACGATCCCAAGTTCGGCTTCGACCACCGCGCGTGTGCCGTCATCGTCTGCGTGGGTGAGCAGAGTGTGGATATTCAGCTCGGT
Organism: Candidatus Peribacteria bacterium; assembly: GCA_903854455.1. Classification (GTDB taxonomy): domain Bacteria; phylum Patescibacteriota; class Gracilibacteria; order Peribacterales; family Peribacteraceae; genus CAINWJ01. The sequence continues at coordinate 8,017 of CAINWJ010000072.1, forward strand.
GTGAACGTCGAGAAGAATGTGAAGAAAGAGCAGGGTGCGGGGGATCAGGGGTTGATGTTTGGCTACGCCTGTGACGAAACGCCGGAGTTGATGCCACTGCCGATTTCGCTGGCCCATGGCCTCACGAAAAAATTGGCAGAAGTTCGCAAGTCGAATGGACTCACGTACCTCCGCCCCGACGGTAAGAGTCAGGTCACAGTGGAATACGATGACAACGGTCAGCCCAAGAGCATCCAGACCGTCGTCGTCTCCACACAACATGAGGAATCCGTGAGCCACGAACAGATCACGGCGGACATCAAGAAATATGTCATCGAACCGGTCTGCGGTTCATACCTGAAGAAGGACACCATCTACCACGTAAACCCGACCGGACGCTTCGTCATCGGCGGCCCGCCGGGTGACTGCGGTGTCACCGGACGCAAGATCATCGTCGATACCTACGGCGGCTACAGTCGTCACGGCGGTGGCGCATTCTCCGGGAAAGACCCGAGCAAGGTCGATCGCTCTGCGGCGTACGCAGCACGCTGGGTAGCAAAACATATCGTGAAGGCAGGATTGGCGAGGAAATGCGAAGTGCAGGTGGCCTACGCCATCGGGGTCGCGAAGCCTGTCTCCATCCGCGTCGATACCTTCGGCACCGGCAAAGTGAGTGATCGGAAGCTGGAGGCGGCGATCACAACCGTCTTCGACCTCCGTCCCGCCGCCATCATCAGCGATCTGGATCTCCTCCGTCCGCAGTACCGGAGGCTCGCGAGCTACGGACACATGGGTCGCGAGGATCTGGGCGTGAAGTGGGAAGAGTGTCCGCGGGTGGATGCACTGGTAAAGGCTGCTCGCTAAGAGCACCCATGTCTGGGTGCCGAGATGGTAGAGACGCCCCGGCGGGGCGTCTCTACGACGAATATGAATGAACCCTGATCGCTGTCCGCTGATCGCTCCTGTAAGATGATCCTCGTCATGCCACCCAAGATCGTCGCACAAAATCGGCGCGCGCGGTTCGATTACGAAATCACCTCAACGGTGGAAGCCGGCATCGTGCTGACCGGACAGGAGGTGAAGTCCTGCCGCTTGGGACAAGTGAACCTCGCCGGTGCGTACGTCTCCTTCCTCGGTGGCAAGCCCGTACTCAAGCAGGCCAAGATCAGCCAGTACAAATCAGCGGGGAATCTGAAAGATTACGATCCCGGACACGATCGATTGCTCTTACTCAGCAAGAAAGAATGCGAGCGAATCAATGCGATGCAAGCCGAGAAAGGCGTGACCGTCGTTCCGCTGGAAGTATCTGCGGATAGGTTCATCAAAGTACTCCTCGGAATCGCCAAGGGTCGGAAGAGAATCGATAAGCGGGAGCGGATCAAGAGCAGGGAGATGGACAGAAGAATGAAGCAAGGAAGAGATTTGTAGTATCGATAAAATGTGTTAATATAGTAGAGATGCAATATCCAGAGATTCCTCCGGAAGCTCAGGGGGAAGTTATTCAAGAACTTCAGTTTCCAATCGACGGCACGTTGAATGAACAAGGACATGAATGGCTTCAAGAACAATTTTGCGAGGAAATGAAGCTGAGCCCACGATGGGGATGTATGGTGCATCCCGATGGTCGGATCGTCATAACAAAAAATCGTTCTGTGGATGGAGAAACAAAGTATGGATATGGGGTGGATTACGCTCCACAAACATTGCACGAGACATTAGTAAGGCTTGCAAAAAAGCTCCTGCCAACGGAAAACGTTTTACTGCCAGCCTTCCAGGAATTCATATGGCAAGAACCGACGCAACATCCGGTGGAACAGCAGCGAGCTGGATGCCTGGCGATGATTGCATCATTGGGTTTGATTCTTTTGGTAAAAAGAGAGCCAGCACAAAAGCCTAATTATCGCGCAGAAAAAAAAGCGGCTGAGACCGAGCACAATGCCCTTCAGTTCTCTGAATTATTAGAAGCACTGGAACCATACAAAACCTTATTAAGAGAAGCTATTCAGTTACTCGCCTCGCAGGAAGTCCGCCCGCTTCAGCCAAAATTGCCTCGTGCCGAATTCGTACTAGTCAAACTCATTTCCAGAAAAAAAGAAGAGTCGACCCCAGCTGAACCATCCGCCTAAGAGACACTGTATACTTCGAGTGGAGTGAGTTGTGCTTTTCAAACTACCCCGCTGTATGTCCCTGCTTCCTCCTCAGATCCAAAAGGCCATCGATGAGTTTTCCAAGATGCCCGGCATCGGACCCAAGTCCGCCGAGCGACTGACGTTCCATTTACTTAGGTCCAGCAAAGCATCGCCGGAAACGCTCGGCAATGCGTTGCTGGCGCTCAAGCATGACCTGAAGTACTGCAAACAGTGTCAGATGGTGACGACGGAGGAGACGTGCCGGATCTGCAGGGATGGCGCACGCGATGCGACGACGATTCTCGTGGTGGAAGAGCCGCTGGAAGTGGTGGCATTCGAGAAATCGGGCTTCAAAGGCGTCTACCACGTACTCCACGGCGTCCTCTCACCCATCGACGGCTTCGGCCCCGAACAGCTCAAGATCCGTGAGCTCATCGACCGGTGCCGGGACGGCTCCGTGAAGGAAGTGGTGATCGCGACGAACCTGGATGTGGAAGGTGAAGCGACCGCGACGTACCTGAAGCGGGAACTGGAAAAGACCGTCCCGGTCATCACCCGGCTTGCCCATGGCTTGCCCATGGGTGCGGACATCGAGTTCGCCGATCAGGTGACACTGAAGGAGGCGATCGCGGGGAGGCGGAAGGCGTGAATGCAATAAATTGGATGGGGAGCGGGTTTCCCCTGCCCTTTCGAAGCCTCGCAGGGCGAAGGAGGGTACCCGCGGCGTCCGCGGCCAGGAATGGCTGCTCCTAAAGATGTAACATTGGAGCGCCCGTTCCCGGGCGCGGCAAATACAAACCCTGATCAAAATACAACGAACATAGAGCCGCAAAACATTGAGCTCCTGATTCAAAATATTGAATTGGGAGCGAGTATCTATCTGCGGCAAAAAAATAGAGCCGCAATATTTTGCGGCTCTACAAAAAATACAAATCAAGCATTATCTCAATTCATAGCTCAGGTTCACCGTCACCGTGATGTTCTGCTCACCACTCGGAACGGGAACGCTGGCATCGGCTGACGGAGCACCCATGGCGATGTTCGCCTTCTCCATCATGTACGGACGCGGTGAGTAGTCACCACCCTCGCTGAAGCCGGTCATGCGACCGAGAGATGTCCCCAGATTTGCTGCAAGAACTTCTGCCTTCGCCTTGGCCTTCTCGATGGCCTTGGCGCGCGCCTGTGCCCGGAGCTCATCCGGATTGTCGATACCGAAGCTCACACCACCGACCTGATTGGCTCCCGCAGCAGTGACTGCCGAAAGAACGTCTCCGGTCTTATCCAGATCGCGGACCTTCACGCTGAGTGATTGCGTCGCCTCGAACCCGCGGTGCACCTGCGTGCCATTGGCGTAATCGTAGACGGGATTGAGCGAGAACTGCTCTGTTGTAATGTCTTTGTCTTCGATGCCCAACTTCTTCACCGCATCGACAACACTCGTCATGTTCTTCGTGATGAGTGCGATGGCGGCTTTGGCAGTGGTCTGCCGACCGGTCTGCACGCCGAAGCTGAGCAAAGCGATGTCGGGCGGAGCCGTCACTTTGCCTTCTGCCGAGACAGAGACGACGAAGGGACTGGTGACCGGAGCCTGCTGATCCAGTGTCTTGCCGTAGATGTAAAATCCGCCGCCGATGATCACGGCGACGATGAGCGCCCACGCGGAGGGGCGGACTGAGAGAGAGGTGTTTTCCATAGTGAGATGACAGTACTATCAGGAAAGATATAGAAGCAAGGAAACGGAGTTGCAAAAGAATTGAATATCCGCAGCTGCGACGCCGCCGGCGATAGCCCGCCGAAAATCATCGCCGGGACGCTCCACCGCAGCCGGGAACGGCTGCTCCTCATTTATACAAAGAAAAAAAGAAGCATCCATTCCCGAGCGCGGAGTAAACAAATTTTATTCCAATGCAATCCTCTCCTTCACCCCATACTTCGCATACCCTTCTTTCTCGAGACGGTGTGCCAGTGCCGCTCCTCCGCTCTCGACAATCTTGCCGCGGATCATGACGTGAACGTGATCCGGCACGATGTATTCGAGAAGCCGCGCGTAGTGCGTGACAATGATGGCGGAGAAGAGCGGACCGCGCATGCGATTCACGCCATCAGCAACAATCTTCAGTGCATCCACATCCAGCCCTGAATCCGTTTCATCCAGCAGTGCCAGTTTGGGGCGAAGTATATTCAGCTGCAGCACCTCCGCTTTCTTGCGCTCGCCGCCACTGAAACCCTCATTGACCGAACGATCCGCGAACGCCGGATCCATCTCCAGAAGCTTCATCATCTCCGCGAGCATCCCGGCAAACTTGAGTGGAGACATTTTCTTGTGCTTCGGATCACGATCCTTCATTTGCGCTTCGTAGGCAGCATGGAGAAAGCTGCGGAGACTCACGCCTTTGAGTTCGCGCGGGTACTGGAATGCCAGAAATAACCCGAGACGCGCCCGCGCATCCGGAGTCAAATCGAGAATGCTCGTTCCGTTGAATGTCGCTTCACCTTTTGTCACGACATACGCAGGGTGCCCCATCAATGTGGAGGACAAGGTCGACTTCCCGGAACCGTTCGGCCCCATGATCGCGTGGATCTCCCCGGATCCGACCGTGAGGCTGAGCCCCTTCAAAATTTCTTTCTTCCCCGCAGCGACATGGAGATTGCGAACGGAGAGCAGTGGAGAGTGCTTCGATGTCATGGCAGAAGAATAGAATACTCCTGAGGAATGACCAATTCCCAATCACCAATTCCCACATAATTCCCAATGCACAATCCACAATACGTTTTATGAAATATGAACCGTTTAAAAATTTGGAATTGGTGATTATTTGGACATTGAGAATTGGTCATTGGTCATTTCCCTGCCGATTGCTACCATCCCCCCGTGCATCGCTTCTTTGACCACATCACGAAACCTCTGCTGGATCTGCTGCCGGTGCGATCTATCCTCCAGATGGGAGCGGGAACCGGAGAGTTGGGTGAATTACTGGCCGCATATTGCGAAGCACGACATGCGAAATTGACGATCATCGAACCATTCCGGCAGTTCGACGCCGATGCAATGACCAAACGATATACATCGCACGTGAACTTGCCCAGAGGATCGAGCCTGGAGCTGCTGCCGACTCTCCTTGCGTTCGATGTTGTTTTCATCGACGGCGATCCGAATTATTCAACTGTTCATCGTGAACTCTGTCTCATCCAGGATCATGCCAGGAAACATGGAGTGTCGTTCCCCGTGACGCTGATCCACAACACCGGCTGGCCGTACGCTTTCCGTGACCGGTACCGCGACCCGGGCAGCATCCCTGAAACCGAACGACATACGTATACTGAAGGCGGACTGACACTGTCATCAGCTATCCCTCTGGAAGACTGTGGCATCTCGGCACGATCGTTCCATGCCATCCGGGAAGGAGGTCCGAAAAACGGTGTTGCAACGGCGGTCGAAGATTTCCTTGGGAAATCAGCCAATACTCTGCTGCGTTATTCCATTGCCGGATTTCATGGGCTGACCATCCTGATCCCACGGGAGCTCGATCACCTTTACGATTTCATTTCGACACTTCCCATCGGAGGAATGAATATGGCTCATGCTGGAGCATTGGAACACGCACGTATCGAAGCCGATCTTGCCCTCGCAGAATCCAAAAAAGAAACCAGGATAGAGCAGCAGAAACACGAACAATCCATGAAGATGCAGATGAAAGAGAAATTCATGAAGCTGGAAGAAGATGTGAAACGCATGCAGCGAACATTGAGCTGGCGTATGACACTGCCACTGCGACTGGCTGGAAAAGCATTCCAGTGTATGCGAAAGGTATCCTGGTGGTTTGATGTCGTAAAACAAGCGTTGATGAAGACAGGAACGTTCGTCTCCTGGCTGCGCCACGACGTGATCGGACGATTTGTGTCAGCTACTCCATCTGAAGAGAAGAGCGCCGCGAATCAGACCATGGCGCAGCCGTCCGTCAGACAACAATCAACCGTAAGCGCGATCGTCGCTGCACGAAATAATGGTCGGTTTCTCCGTGAATGCCTCTCGTCAATCTGCGCACAATCGGTGCAACCGCTGGAAATCATCTACTGCGATGACGGTTCGACTGATGACAGCATCGCCATCGCATCATCATTCCCGGATATCAAAATCCTTGCTCGCAAACATGGCGGTGTCGCGGAAGCCCGCAATGCCGGGGTAGCCGCAAGTCGCGGCGATCTCCTTTTGCATGTGGATGGAGACGACATGCTGACACCTGATTTTCTTGCAGAGCATCTCCATGCCATCGGTACGGATGCGGGTGCTGTAATGGCGTACGGTCCAACGGAGAAATTTGGTTGCGAACATATGTTGCGCCCCACTCAGCCCTGGAACCTGCGGCAGCTATGGACCGAGAACTTCATCAACAGTTCATCGTTAATCCGGCGGTATGCCTTCGATGCGGCTGGTGGCTGGCGGGATTCCTGCGGGACACTCTGGGACTGGGATCTGTGGCTGCGGATGGCACGCATCGGGACGGGAGTGGAGAGCAAAGGACTCCTGCTGTACCGACGGCATGAGAGCAGCTGGGCTATGCAGGTGCGGCGTGAGCTGCCGGAAGGCAATATCAATCCTGTACTCGGACGTATTCGCCGTTCGGTCGCAAAAATCTCCGTTTGCGCCATCATCGGAGGACGACTCCCCTCACTCCTGCCACAGTGGATCGACAGCATCGCAGAGAGCATCCGCGCGTACGACGGAACCGCCGAGAAACCGGAACTCGTGATCCTGGATAACTCGGAAGGAGGATGTGCGAAAAATATTCTTGAGCAGGCTCTGAAGCGTCATTCGGATATCTTCCGGTCAGTGCTCATCCTCCCGTACCCGCAGAAATTTGCATGGCGGACGGAGATGGAACGACGTCATCAATTATCGATCTTCCTCAAGCATGCGTACAACCGTCTGCAGGCGATCGCCGACGGGGAAATCCTCTGGTACATCGAAGATGACGTCATCGTACCGACGCATGCATTCGGTCGCCTGCTGACACTCTTAACCGATGGATCGCCTCCTCCGGCAGCAGTGTCCGGTCTCTACCGTAATCGCCACAGAGAAGCCTTCCTGGGTCATACATTGTTGCCAGACGGCAGTCCGCAATCGATTGTTCCGCTCGGAAATGAAGTACTGGAGCTTGATCTGGGAGGCACGGGCTGTTTGATGGTTCTGCGACCGGTGGCACCGTACGCATTCGATAGTCACTGGCGTGGACGCGCTCCCGCTCACGACTGGACGTGGTGTCAGAAAGCCCGCGATGCCGGACAGAAGATTTTGCTGGATGCTTCGGTACGCTGCCGGCACTACCGGACGCCCGAGGAATGGGTGTAAGAGTGGGTTTCGCGGTTTACTGGTTTGGTAGTTTGGTGGTTTTATTCTTGAAGAATTTTCAATCAGATCAGATTACCTCCTCTCCTCCCGCACGATCTTCCCGTGCTCCAGGAAGAGGATGCGATTGCAAAATCTTTGAAGACCGTCGAGAGCATGGCTGACTAAGATAACCGTTTTGCCCGCCTTCCTAAGACCGTCGAAAAATGCCAGACATTGTTCACGGAATGCGGCATCCCCGACTGCGAAGACTTCATCGAAGAGGTAGATGTCGGCATCGATCTGCGATGCGGCTGCAAACGCCAGTCTGAGTCTCATGCCTGTCGAATAGCATTTGAGCGGAAGAGCGGCATGTTCACCGAGACCGGAAAAATCGACGATGCGTCGGGTGATGTCAGGCAGTTCATGGGTCCGGAAACCCTGGAGCAGCGCATGCAGCCGGACATTCTCGTACGCATGCAGCTCAGGATGAAACCCGATGCCAAGCTCGAAGAACGAAGACAGTGTTCCGTGCACTTCGACCGACCCCCCATCCGCCCGGAGAAGCCCTGCAATGATCTTGAGTAGTGTGGATTTCCCTGAGCCATTAGGTCCGTAGAGCCCGAGCCATTCCCCTGGCGCTACCGAGAGCGATACGTGCTGAAGTGCGCGGATAACCATGACTTTTCGATGCCTGCGCCAGCGGAGCAGACGATCCTGCAGACAGTCGAGAGGCACCACGCGTTCGTGATAGATCTTGGAAATGCCGGTGACATTGATGGCGGGACGCATCAGTACTCCTGAGGAAAGAACGGACTGCGACGCTGGAAAACGGCAGTGCCGGCGAGGAACATCACCGTACAAACCATGCTGACGCCGGCGATATGGATGAGCGACGGCGCACTGCTGGCGGCATAGAGAGTGAAGCGGCGGGCATCATTGATGACGATCGCGAGCGGCTGCAGCTCGATGAACAAACGGATTGCTCCGACCGGAGACGCATCCATGAGTCCGTGCCCGAAGGATGCAAGGCGCGCGAGTGCGGGACTAGTGGTCTTGTACGCGTACATCACGGGAGTAAGCCAGAATAGAAACTGAGTGATGACTGTCCAGAGGTGCGGAAGATCGCGGTACTTGAGTGTGTATGAGGCAAGCATCATCCCGATGCCGAGTGCGAGCAGGGTCATCTGTACGGCAATGATCACGAGGGCAAGTGAGGAGAGTGATAGATACGCACCGCGCACCCATGCGAAGAGCAGGAAAATCATGATGTGCGTGACGAAGATCAGGAGATTGGTCCACCCGACACTCAGGATGAGGATGATCTTCGGGAGCGACAGATGTTTGATGATCTGCGACTTCTCGAACAACATGTTCATGCAGCCGGTCGTGGTATTCGCAAAGTGCTCCCAGATGATGATGCCGAGGAACAGGTAGAGCGGATACTGAGGAATGGACGGGCTGACGTACGGTCCGAAGATGTAGAGGATCACCCCGAACTTCACGAGCGGATTGATGAGCGCCCAGAAGTATCCGAGGATGGAACCCCGATACTTGAGTACGAAGTCCGACCACCCAAGCGCCAGGATGGTGGCGGTGCTCTGTGCCAGTGTAAATGGCCGTGGGCGCATGGAGGCATGATAGCAGGGTGAGGGTCAGGGTCAGGGATCAGGGATCAGGAAATGGAAAGAGGCCTTTTGTTTTAATGAGAGGGATGATTGAAAAAATGAGGCAGAAATGCTATAATAATCCGATGCATTTCAAACACACACTCACTCTATCTGCCCTCTCACTCCTCATGAGTGGAGTGGCTCTGGCTGCCGGTGCAACACCTGCGAACGTCAAGAATGTGCAAGCAACCATCGTGAACGGCACGCTCTCGGTAACGTGGAATGGACCTGCGGATGCTGCAAATATCGCTTCATACCGCGTCTACTACAGCCATGAGTCCATCCTCGGCAACGACGGTAACTACGACGATTTCGAACAGACGACCGGTCCGGTGACGTCCTACACATTCAAGGCGCTGCCACTCACGTCTCCGGTGATCTTCATTGGCATTCTCGCAGTCAGCAAAGACGGAGTCGAGAGCGACGGGTTCGAGGTGGAAGCCAGTGTTCCGGTCCCTGTCACAGCTGCAACATCTTCGCAGGCATCTCCGATCATCCCTCCTACAAATACCGTACAGCCAGGCACACCGGCGCCGACCCCGCTCATCATTGTCAGTGCGGAACCAGCGACAGACACGGGCATTCTTCTCACATTCAACAAGCCACTCCTATCCGTACCGTCATTCAGTGAAGCCAATTTCCAGGTCACGGACACGGGCGGCACCATTCTCGTCATCACGTCGATAGAGCAATCCGACAGGTTGCATGTCCTGCTGAAGACGCTCAAGCAGCGACCGGATACCACGTACCTCATCACGGTGCGGATCCCTGTAGGCGCACAGGACGGCTCAACCACGGATCCGGCACTACAGTTCGCATTTCATAGTCCGGTCACGATGACTGTGCCCACCACTCCGGTTACGCCGATAATTCCAGAGACCACACCGGACAATCCGAGTAAGCAATACGGAAGGAACCCAGCGCAGATCATCAACCTCCCGGCGCAAGTCACCCCACGGAATCCGGTGACGACGCCGCAAGCGCCACTCACATCTTCAGGACTCGGCCTCACAGGCATCATCGCGGCGGCGGGCGCTGTGGCAGGGAGAAAGATGATGCGGAGAAAGAAGTAAGGGAAAAGTATTGAGTATGGAGTATCCAGTATGAAGTATGTTGAGGGTGTTGCATTTGCTGGATACTGCAGAGCGGATGCTGAATACTGCACCATCGTGCGCCTCAAGTTTCTCAGCATCATCGTCGTGCTCGGGCTCCTGGTTGTTCTGGGCTGCAGGGAATGGTTCCTTGAGCCGGACGGAACCATGCATGCACGGTTCTTCGATGTCGGACAAGGTGACGCGATCTTCATCGAAACCTCTACAGGGAAACGTGTATTGATCGACGGAGGACCCGACTGGAGTGTCTTAGAGCGACTCGGAGAAACGTTGCCATTCTTCGACCGCAACATCGATGTGGTCATCAACACCCACCCGGACATCGACCACATCGGCGGCCTGCCATCGGTACTCAGCCGATATCGGATCGGTCTCCTGGTCCTTCCTCCGCTCACAGATCAATCGGGGCTCCTCTCGTCACTGCTGGATACTGCCAAGACCAGAAACACCGGACTCAAGACCGTCGTCGCCGGAGAGACCATGATGATCGAAAGTGGGGCAACTCTCTCCGTCCTCTGGCCACCGAAGACGTTGCCGAAAGGATTTTCGAGTGCCGGAAATAACCAGTCACTCGCACTGCGCCTCGTCGCACGAGGGAAGAGCATCCTCCTGACCAGCGACATCGAAGAACCGGTGGAGAAAACATTGGTTGCTGCACGCGCCAACCTGCGCTCTGACATCCTGAAGATCGGACATCACGGCAGTCGCACGTCCTCCGGGACCGGCTTCCTCCTCGCCGTCCATCCTTCACTCGCAATCATTTCGGTCGGCAAAGACAATCCCTTCGGTCACCCGAGACCGGAGACTTTGAAGCGGCTCAAGGATCTGAATATTCCAATGAGACGAACGGATCAGGAAGGAACGATTGATGTGACGTGGTGAAATATTGGAACACGTAGAGACGCCCCGGCGGGGCGTCTCTACCTTTTGGCCGACGACCGAGGTATCCTGCCCTCGTGCAAGCCATCCTCATCTTCGCGGGGCAGTCGAAACGCTTCTGGCCACTCACGGAAAAAAGCTTCTTCCCCGTGGCAGGAACAACGCTGATCGAAGAGCAGGTTCGCAGACTCAAAAAGGCCGGGCTCCATGACATACTCCTGGTCGCCGGTGCACATAATCGCAAACAAGCGACGGCGACGTTCCCGACACTCAAGATAGTTGAGCAGGAAGATTTGGCTCTCGGCATGCGCGGGGCTCTGCTCTCTGCACTTCCCCACTGCAAGAAGGGTCCGGTAATGGTTGTAAGTAGTAATGACCTGATCGAGAGTGCCGCCTACTCAATGCTCCTACAGAAAACAACGTCACTCAAAACCGGCGGTGCCATCCTCGCACGCAAAGTCGATCGCTACTTCCCGGGTGGCTATCTCTCCGTAAAAAATAAACGAATCGCCGGCATCATCGAAAAACCGGCGCCCGGAACCGAGCCGAGTGATCTCATCAATATCGTGGCGCACGTCCATGCATCGCCTGCAGCATTGCTTGAAATTCTCAAGAACGTGAAACCGGTGAAGGATGATGGCTACGAACTGGCTCTGCATGAACTATTCCAGCAAGCGCCGTACATCGCCGTACCGTACTCAGGAACGTGGCAACCCGTGAAATTCCCGTGGCACCTGCTCTCGGTACTACCGCTACTGCTGCCGACGAATCCCAAGCCGAAGATCCATAAAACCGCCTCCGTCCATCCAACGGCGGTTGTTGCGGGACCGGTCATCTTGGAAGCTGGTGTCCGCGTCTTCGCGCATGCGACGGTCATGGGCCCGTGTACGATCGGTGCAGGTTCGATCATCGCGAATAATGCGCTGGTCCGTGGCAGCTCCATCGGTGAGAACTGTGTCATCGGATATAACACGGAAGTGGCAAGGTCGATCCTCGGCAATGATGTCTGGACGCACTCCAGTTACGTCGGAGACTCGGTCTTTGGTGACAATATTTCGCTGGGTGCCGGCACCGTCACCGGCAACCTGCGGTTGGATGAGGGTGAGATCGCTTCCATGATCGGCGAGAAGCCCCTCTCAACCGGACTCACGAAGCTGGGTGCTATGATCGGCAATGACTCCCGCCTCGGGATCCACACGTCACTGCTCCCGGGAGTAAAAATCGGAAGGAATTCCTTCGTCAGCTCCACGGTGATGGTGAATGCGGATATCCCGGATGCTTCATTTGTGAAAGGAGTAGATCCAACTGGTGCTCTTATTATCCGGAAGAATACGAAAGAGGCACCCAAGCCAGCTGCAAGGACAAAGTTTAAGAAGGGTCTGAAACCTTGATTCAAATCATGAAAGAATTACCTTGATTACTTTTTGAGGTACTGGAAAGAATCATGATAATCCTTCCATCCTTTTAATTATGGTCCCGGACAATGTGGAAAACCACACAAGCGATGATGAGAAATTGCTGATTAGTTTTCCACACCCTTCTCCCGCACCCCTCGACCAGCAGAGCATCTCCGGAGATCCTCATCCCTATTCATCCATCTGTCAGTCTTCCACATCTTTTCCACATCTTTTCCACACAAGATATGTACTCGGATTTAATGAGATTTGAAGGATGGAGAGAGAAAAATTCAAAGAACACTAACAATGTTCACTCGCGCATCTCCACATCTCTTCATACTCTTTTATTTTATCTCACAAGATCTCTCTCTTACGACGACATGAATAAATTTAAATAAATTCTTTTTCTATTAGAAAAGAGAATGTGGGAAACAGGATGATGTTCGACTCCGCTCACCATGACAAATTTTTTTTTATGAAGGTAAGTTCTTCGATTACACTCGTGGTGACAAAGTTTATTTTTTCAATCGTTCCAAAATCCGGGCGGAGATTTTTTCTGCAGTGAGTCCGGCGACAGACCGGAAGTGACTATGGGATCCTGTAACAACATCGATACTTTCCGGAGCGGTGATTGGCAAGAATTGCACGGGCAAACCTTCTTCCGCAATGATTCTGGAAATGGCATCAGCGAGCCCCCCAAAAGGACCGTGCTCTTCGATGGTAATAAGGAGCTTTTTGTTATCGGCAGCAGCCAATATCCCCTGTCGGTCGATCGGCTTGAGTGTATGAACACTAATCACTGTCGATTGGATTTTTTTTGATTCCAGAAGTGCTGCGGCAAGGAGTGCAGTTTCCAGCATCGTGCCGGTTGCGAGAATGGTTACGTCGTCGCCACCTCGCATAACAATTGATTTTCCCAGTACAAATTCAGAGATTGTCGCTGGTTGATGGAGGAGTGGTTCCTTGTTTTTCCCGAGGCGCAGGTAGCCGGGTCCATTCAATGTCCCCAGTGCCAGTACCGCCTGCTCCACCTCCCATGGATCACCGGGGCTGACGACAGTCATGTTCGGCATGGTGCGCATCACCCCCAGATCTTCCAGGGCATGGTGTGTTGCTCCCAGATGACCGTAGCTGTAGCCGCCACCGACACCAACGATACACACCGGTAGATGCTGGTGGCAGAGATCGTTGCGGATTTGTTCCAGGCAGCGGAATGTGACGAACGGAACGATGGAGTAGACGAAGACGCGCTTGCCGGAGAGTGCCAAACCCGCCGCAACCCCGATCATGTTCTGCTCAGCGATGCCGACATTGAGCAACTGATTCGGGAAGCGTGCGCGGAAATCCTCGAAGACCGTGAAGCCCAGATCGCCCGTGAGGAGGATGAGGTTTGGGTCCTTCTCTGCGAGGCGTGCCAGTGTACGGACGAAGGTAGTACGCATGGATTACTGAGGCATTGGAGATGGAGATAGCTCAATCATCGCCTTTTTGAAATGTTCGTCAGATGGAGACCAGTAGTGCCAATCGATCGTATTTTCCATAAATGAAACACCTTTGCCTTTGATGGTGTGGGCGATGATTGCCATCGGTTGATCTGATGGTTCAATGGATTGCTTTAACGCCGATAGAAGCGCAGTGCAATCATGACCGTCGGTTTCCAGTACCCGCCATCCAAATGAGCGCCACTTGTCGGCAAATGGTTCTAGATTCACCACATCTTCCGTGCGTCCGAATGCCTGGATCTTGTTGTAGTCGATGATGCACGTGAGTGATGAGAGCTTCCATTGCCGTGCAGTGAGAGCGGCTTCCCACACCGCGCCTTCATCACATTCGCCGTCGCTGATCACGACAACAGTTTTGTTATCCCGCTCATCCAACTTGGCAGCAAGCGCCATCCCTGTGCCGATACTCAATCCATGTCCAAGTGACCCCGTCGAAGCTTCTGTGCCCGGAGGCGAACCTAAGTGCGGGTGTCCTGCCAGCCGGCTCCCGTCCTGTAGATACGTTTCTAATTCTTGCTTCGGGAAAAATCCGGCTTCAGCGAGCACGGCATAGAGCGCGGCGCATGCATGTCCTTTACTTAGGATCAAGCGATCACGATCCGGTGCCAGTGGATGCTTGGGATCGTACTTAAGGTGCCCGAAGTACGCGTTTATCAGAATGTCGATCACGGAGAACGCAGAGCCGATGTGCCCAGTCTTCGACCGGTGCGCCATCGTCAGGATGTCACGACGCAGTGAATACTGCAGATTGCAGAGCTCTTTGGCCGATCGTGGATGGAGGGATGACGGCACAAGCCCATTGTAGAGATAGAGATATGGCGTGGCACGTGCATTGCGTGTTGTAGAGCCGCAAAATTTTGCGGCTCAGTAGAGACGCCCCGGCGGGGAGTCTCTATAAAATCGAATGCGATGCCCCATCTTAAAAGCAATGAAGTACATCAAAACCTGCTACGATTTCCCCATGAACATCTGCGTCACCGGTGCATCCAAGGGTCTGGGCAGAGAACTGTGCAAGGAATTACTGAAAGCCGGGCATTCGGTTTGGGGTGTCGCACGGAGTAGAGCCGCAGAATTCTGCGGCTCTGAAAGCCCTGGAGAGCTCAACCGCTTCCATTACACCCAATGTGACGTTGCTGATTCAGTCTCCATCGGGCGATGGATGCAGGAGATGCAGCAGGCGAAGTTCCATCCGGATGTCATCATTCTCAACGCCGCGATCCAGCATAATGATCTGGGTTCCACGTTCGATGCCGCCGCAGCAGCTGAAACAATCAATGTAAATCTTGCCGGGTCGTTGCACTGCATCAGTGCATTTCTGCCTCAGTTACAGGCACGAAAACACGGGCAGATCATCGCCATCACCAGCACCATCAAGTGGCGACCGTCGAGAAGATCTGCCGGTTACGCAGCAAGTAAAGCAGGGCTAAGTATGGCGATGCGCTCTCTGCGACTCAAATACGGAACGAAGGCACTCCGTTTCCGGGAAGTGTGCTTTGGACCGCTGCAGACATCCATGTGGGAAGGGAAGCAATCATTGCTCATCCCTTCGCCCGACAAAGCCGCCGCGAGAGTGGCTTCATTCCTCACCGGCAATCGTGATACGCTCTGCTACCCATTCCTTTCTACATGGCTGCTCCGCTTATCGCATTGGCTCCCCGATTCATTATTCACTGCCATTAGCAATCATCTCCTCCTCAAGTAAATGTCCGCAATCTTCTCACTCTCGGCCGTCGTTGCCTGTTACCGCGAGGAAGGCACCATTCATGCCATGTACGAACGCCTAACTGCGGCACTGCAGTCCATCACGCCCAAGTACGAGATCATTTACGTGAATGACGGGAGCCCGGACGGATCGGGCAACATCTTAGACGAGCTGGCAAGAAAAGATCCTCACCTCACGGTGATCCATCTCTCGCGCAACTTCGGAGCGCAGGCGGCACTCACTGCGGGCATGTGTCAGGCAACAGGCGATGCCGTGGTGTTGCTCGATGGTGATCTGCAGGATCCGCCCGAGCTGATACCTGCATTCGTGAAGAAGTGGCAGGAGGGCACGGAGGTGGTCTACGGCATTCGTCGCAAGCGCGAGCGCAGCATGGGCAAGATCAATGAGTGGCTCTATCACCTCTTCTACGTGCTGTTCCGGAAGATGTCGTACGTGAAGGTGCCGCTGGATGCGGGAGAATTTTCCCTCCTGGACCGGAAAGTGGTGGAGTGGATGAATGCACTGCCTGAGCGTGATCGTCTGCTCCGGGGGCTACGGGCATGGGTGGGGTTCCGCCAGACCGGTATCGAATACGTCCGTCCCGAACGATATGCGGGGAAATCCACGAACAACTTTTGGCGCAATCTGACCTGGGCGCGCAAAGCCATCTGCTCCTTCTCGTACGCGCCGCTGGAATGGGTATCTATCCTCGCCGGGATCGTCACAGCGCTGTCATTCGCCGCAATCATTTTCTACATCGCCACGTTCTTTTCATGGACACGGCTCCACGCGGTACCACGACGATCTTCGTCCTCGTTCTCTTCCTCGGCAGCATCCAGCTTCTATCAATCAGTGTCATCGCTGAGTATGTGCGGAGGATCTTCGAGGAAACCAAGGCTCGTCCGCGGTTCATCGTGCGTGAGGTGGTGAATGATCATCGGGGGGAGTCCCCCACCCCCAAGCCCCCACCCCCGGAGGGAGAGGAGGAACCTGTTTTCGATGCTTGCGTGAAAACAAAGCATGATCTCTTTGGACATACGCCCCGCCGAGGCGTCTCTACAATTGCATTGCGCAAATTGTCTGCGACACGATGTCGCAGCTTCGGGGTGAAGACACCCGATCGGACGTCTCTACGACATTACCGCACCATCCCCTTCCCCTGCCCGTCATACACTTTGTACGTCCTGCCAGCCAGTGTCACGGTTTTGAATTTTTTGCTGAGGACGAGTTCATTCAAGAGCTGATCGATGAGAGCCTGTTGCCGTGATTCCTCCGGAGGATTGACCGCAACCAGCACAGGCTGAGGAGGAAGCAACCTCGCACGCGCCAACGCACGCCTGATGGCACGCGGACTAATCGATGTTTCATCCAGCGGATTCATCGCGAAGGCATTGCTGGTACCGATGCACGCATCGACGTTGTACGAGATGAGTTCCGGGTCGATCAGTGCCAACTGGTTATTCTTGATGTATTGAGTGAATCCGGTGAAGTATTCGCAGTTATCGTAGACAGGATGGAAGAGGGTGCCGCGTGCTTCACTGATACTGGCACCTGCGAGGATCCACATCGATTGCAACATCGTCCTGTGCGCGAAGAAGCTCAAGTTGAGTGTCGTCATGAGTGTTAATACCAGCACGAGGAGTGCATTTCTCCATTTGAGATTATGCATCCGAGAGAACAGCACGAAGAGGAGCAGGATGAAGGGAATGGCGATGTGGTGAAGATTATTGGGATGCGCCCGCCCGACGAAGTAGGTGAACATCGCAAGCGCCGAAACACTCAAGATCGCGAGACGCTCATCAGTTTGTTCATCGAATAATGTCGTTGCCACACCCCACAGACCGATCACCGGAAAGAGCCACCAGAGGGTCGTCTCCCGTATGAGCGGGATCTGACCGTAGCCGCTTTGGAACAGCAGCGGGTACTCCAGATACTGCGTCAGATCGGGGGTATGACCACTCAGGATCACGATCAGAACGTACCCTCCCCAGATCATGAACGTGTAGATGAGGAGGAACGGAAGAAATCTCAAAAGTCTCTTGCCCATCCATTCAGCGATCAGAATTGCCGGTACCGTGTACACCATCACCTCAAACGACCAGAACGATGCGAGAGCAGCAAGTATTCCCAGAAGATGCGGGCGCAAACGTTTCTGGAGCAACGGATCGGTAATGCAGTAGATGAGTGCGACGATCAGCGGGAAACCGAAGCGCAGCATGCCGGTCGATGGGAATGCGAAGTAGTTGTCTCCCTGGCTACAGAACACGAAGATCAGTGTCGTGATCAGCGCGCAGAGAGCAAGTAGTCTCGATTTGGTCAGTGACCATGCCAGTACGAAGACGAGCACGAACTGCACGAAGGTGAGGATGCGCAGAAGATGAATCAATCCCCCATTACTCACGGTTCCGATCAGTCGGAAGTACCCCGCGAGGATGGCCGTTAACCCAGCACCGTATTGCGGGGCAACATCCGCGAGAGGCAGTCGACCATGGAATGCTTCGATGATGGGTCCCATGAAGTACGCGTAATGTTCCGGATCCATGAAGCCGATGCGCACGAAGGCGAAGAGCAGCGCGAGGAGCAGAATGACGATCAGACTGACAATCACGTTGGATGCGGGCAAGCGACCGTACCTCAGGATGAGCCACCAGCCGATCAATGCAATCGGTGTCACTGGAGATACAAGATTGAATGAGTTGCCGATGGAGAAGAAGGTCGTGAGGAGAATCGCAGTAATGATTCCAGCCGCGATGCCGTGCAAGGAGGCAGGATTCGTTGGCGCCGGTGCATTGCCAGGTTCCCCTCTCCAGATAAAAAATCCTGCCACTGCTCCGAGGAAGAGGACGATCAGCCTTGCGGCAAAAAAATCCTGCAGGACATTCATGAGCGCGAGGATCGGGAAGTAGACCGCGAGGTAATTCCAGTACCGAGGCTGCGGTCGCTCAAGTGCCGCTTTCCATCGCGGTGCGAGGAAGAACCAGATTGTCACAAGCACGATCAACGTTGCGTAGATCTTGAGCTCAGCTGATTTCGGGATACCTGCGTCGCCAAACATTGCCAACGAAGAGAGCCCGATCGCCAGGATCGCAGTGACACAACCGTGGATCCCGAGGAGGAAGACGTTTGTCCTGAAGGCGCAGTCGGAGGAAGGGGGATCAGAGTGCATCGCAGAGGTGAATGGAAAATAGTAACGTTCGCAAAATCTGCTTCTTGCTCTGAGCTACTTTCCTCTTTTCTCTTCCTATTTTCCACTTTTATTCATTGAGAGACCTCCGAGTCATTATTGATTAAGAAGATTAGTGCGGCAAGGGCAAGCTTATAATGAAATTTCTACCCCGTAATACTCAGTGATTGGGATTTTCTTCCACCTTTTTCCGGCGAAAAAGGTGGAGCCAAAACGCCGGCGCGCCAACTCCTCCAGACTAAGCACCGTGTCTCCTCGCTGGCTCCTCCAGGGATTCGGAGCCATCTCGTCGACGCGCCGCGACGGCGC
>CAINWJ010000073.1 GCA_903854455.1 Candidatus Peribacteria bacterium
GGGGTAATAAAATGATTGCAAAATTCTTCATCAATCCGCTGGTCTCGTTCAACTATGACACCCACACGATTCACCAAGATATCGGAATCACGGCCGGGGGCGACCCCATTCCTCTTTATCATTACTACGTCGTCTCAAGACAGATCGACGATGTGGAGAACGACCATCGGGAGGACATCATTATCCCATTGGAAATCGTACATGATATCGTAAGGTACGAAACCGCGGAAGGTCATTTCCGAGTCCACAAGTTTTCCTGCTATTCGTACGCCGGTTTACACGACTTTGTCTCTCGGATTGAGACGGTCTTTGCCCAAAGCGTCCATTACCATCTCGCAAAAGAATATCGGATGACCCGAAGGTCCCGCCAGTTGAGCGCTGGGGAACTGGGTTACCTCATCGAAGATTTCTATCTTGCGTTCAGGCCCGATGGAAGGTGGTAGTCATGACTGAGGGAAAGGCCAAGGTCATCCATCGCAGACTCAGCGTCCGCAACCTCTACCAGGATCTGCTTCGCGTGCTCCACGAACATCATGAAGCGTTGACCGCCATCGCCGAAGCCAACCGCAACGGGGAATTCGAAGTTGCGCTTCCGAAAATGGCATCCTCGCAGGAGATGCTGACTAGCCATCGCCGTTCTCCCGCTTATACCGAGTATGGAATCGGCAATCTGGCCGACCACCTAATGGAAGAGATCACCCCGATCCTCTTTGATTACGGGGTGCGTTTCACCGAGACCGAGGCGGATAACGAAATGGATCAGAGGCTGCTCCATTTTGATGATTCGCTTTCCCTCAGGGAGGTTTTGGTGGCGCTGACCAAAACCATGATTCCTGCGGATGAGGAGATCATTGAATTCCATCTCTTGGAGGGAAATTACCTGAAAGCCTACGAACGGTTCAACGAAGCAATGCTTAATCCGTCCCTGATGACGGATGATATGATGTTCAACGTCTATCAGAGGGCACTCAACCAAATCATCAATTCCTGCGAAAAAGCCGAAGAACTTACATCACAGTTCCGATGGATCCAGATACTCGTCTCGAAAGAACGCGGCCGGAAACCGCTCAAGAACCCCGATAATCCTGACAAGTTGACCTGTCCATACTGCCATTCCGATCTCTTGACCCCGAAACAGAACTACTGTCATCTCTGCGGTCAGAAAATGGAGTCGATGAGGAGTCGGAATCCGAACAAATGAATTCCGCCCAACCTAGGGCGGTAAACCGAACCAAGAACCGAGAAGAAAGATAACGCCAGTCGAAAAAAATGAGGTGATAAAATGCAGAAATATGAAGTTGAATTTAAGGTGAAAGGAACTAGGGGGAAGATTGATGCTCAAGCCAATGGTGCTATCTACGCCCATAACTTCATGAATGTCAGATATCCGAACCCCATCATCATGATCCCGAACCAAAGAGAGACTAAATGAAGAACAACGTTCTGCTACAAGTTCGCCTGGTCATCAATCCCTTCGATGGAACGGAAGGAGAAACTTCGAGTTCCCTGAAAACATTGAACCGAAATATGTTTCAAAGTGGGCATCTTGAGGCAATCGAGAACAGCATCGACCACGTCCGTGAGCTCATGTACTTGTCCTACATCTCTTCGAACAACCACACGATATCCCATCACGAATGCCAAAAATCGATAGATTTTCAAGGACTACGGAACCTCTATGAGACCCTTGTCCTCATTCTCAAACCGTTCCACATCTTCCTTCGTTGGTATCGCCTCGATCTGGCCGCCAAGCAATCGGCCTCCTTAGTCAAGAACCTAAGGAGGGACAGATCACGGAGTAGAATGAAGGACGTTCGGGTTACGAAATGCGAAACCATGGCATCAGCGATCCTTACCAGCATCTACCCCGTCTATGAAGAATGCCTGAGCGCCAATTCCGACATCATAAGAAGCACGGAGGATTTCTTCTCAATTCGGACCGACAGTCCATTGAGCTTGATGGAAAGCAGACGTTTCCCAGAAGGCACCGATTTGCATGTTTATTCGGATGATTTCGATCGTCTGTATCCGAGAAAAGAGATACTGCTGGCGCAAGACATCGAAACGCTGGATGACTCATCCCAACAGTCGTGAGGAGGAAAGGAATCTTGTCGCATCTTGATAAGATCCTCGGTAGGAGAACCATTGTAATATTGGAATCACCCTAACTGGACTGGTATGGTTTTTTATCAGTGGGTAGCTCGTGATAACATATGGGTAGAAACCCGGGAGATGAAAAACTATGTCAAGCAATCATTCGAAATACACAGAAGATAGTTGTGAAGAAAAAATTTTAATGGTCTTTTTTATCAATTCGATATTATAGGGGGTTTTTCCCCGTTTGCTACCTCTGCTTATGTTAGTGACTGATTATCGAATTTCCTGTGCTCGTGACCGGCAATCGCTGCGAACTGCAGCGCAAAACAGTGCAATATGCTGCAAAATGACGGATAGTATGTCGCACC
>CAINWJ010000074.1 GCA_903854455.1 Candidatus Peribacteria bacterium
CGTTCTTGATCAATGTTTCTACGATCTGCAGTGACCGCTTAGGGTCCGGATCACCGAGGACGGTGAAGGGGGTGAAGAGGGGGCGCCGTAGCCGGGAATGGAGGGAGGGGTAGGGGTTCATAGGGATTAAGGGGATTTCAAGGAAACCAAAGAAACCAAGGAGTCCAAGGATAATTAGTTCGTTGGTTTCCTTGGTTTCTTTGAACTCTTGGGTTTCTTATCCAAAACATCTTTGGCTTCCAGATACTTCGCAACGTGTTCCAAGTCTTTATCCCCTCTCCCCGACACATTGATCAGAAGAATGTCATCCTTCTTCATTTCCTTCGCAAGCAACGGGGCTGCGGCGATGGCGTGGGCGGATTCGAGGGCTGGGATGATCCCCTCTTCTTTGCTCAGATATTCAAAGGCAGCAACGGCTTCATCATCGGTAATCGTCCGGTACTTCGCACGACCGGAATCTTTGAGGAAGCTGTGCTCGGGACCGACACCCGGGTAATCCAGACCGGCGGAAACGGAATGTGCCTCGGTGATCTGACCATCGGCACTCTGCAGACAGTAGCTCTTGGCACCATGCAGGCACCCGACAGTTCCGGCGCAGAGTGCCGCGCCATGGAGACCAGTCTTGATCCCCTTTCCGCCTGGTTCGATGCCGACGAGGCGGACGCTGACATCGGGAATGAACGCTTTGAAGATGCCGATGGCATTGCTCCCGCCGCCGACACAAGCGCAGACGGTGTGTGGCAACTTGCCGTATTGCTTCAGGCATTGAGCGCGCGCCTCGTCGCCGATGATGCGCTGGAAGTCCGCGACCATTGTCGGATATGGGTGCGGCCCGGCGACGGTGCCGAAAACGTAGTACGTGTGTTCAGAGCGCGAGACCCAGTAGCGCATGGCTTCGTTGATGGCATCTTTGAGGGATTTGGATCCGGCTTCCACGGGAATCACCTCAGCACCGAAGAGCCGCATGCGCTGAACGTTGGGCTGCTGGCGCTCCACATCTTTGGACCCCATGAAGATCTTCGTCGGCATTTTGAAGAGCGCACCGATCATCGCGACGGCAGTTCCGTGCTGCCCGGCACCAGTTTCGGCGATTAATTCAGTCTTCCCCATTCGTTTCGCCAACAATCCCTGACCGAGGACATTGTTCGTCTTGTGTGCGCCGCCGTGGAGCAAATCCTCGCGCTTGAGGAGGACGGTGCATCCTGCCTTCGCGCTCAAATTCCTGGCATGCGTGATCGGCGTCGGTCGTCCGGCGAAATCGCGAAGCAGTCGGCTCAGTTCCTTCTGAAATACCGGATCATCCTTGGAGCTTACGTATGCCGCTTCCACCTCTTCCAGTGCCGGGATCAGAAGCTCGGATGTGTACATGCCGCCGAAGGAACCGAAGAGACCGGAGGAATGCATAGGAAGGTACGGAAGGTAATGAAAGTAAGGTAGGTAAGGTAGGTAGTGCGGGCATCCGTGCCCGCAATTGAAATAGATTAGCGCGGGGCAGTACCCCGCACGATTTCCACAAATGCCTTCATCATCCCATGATCCTTGATTCCCGGCGATGATTCGATGCCGCTTGCGACGTCCACGGCGAAAGGATGTACCTGACCGATGGCGGCGGCAACATTCTTCGGTGTCAGTCCTCCCGCGAGGAAGATGTGCTTTCGGATGTCGTTCGGCAATCGACTGATGTCCGAAAGATTCGCCATGGATCCATTCTTCGCGCCATCGATGAGGACATCGTGCCCGGCAGCAAGGATCGATGCTAAAAAATCAGTCTCCGGCACTGACCTGAATCCGTGGATGAGACCGAGACCGCTCTCTTGAATCAGCAGCAGTTCTTCCAATGTCGGATCGTAGATCTGGATCGCATCAACGCAGCCACTTCCGATAATTTCCCCCAAATGTATTCCCTGATTGCCGATCACGATGCCTACCGCCTTGGATCGCCTGAGCCCTGATGCAAGCGATTTTGCGCGATCGATTGGAATACATCGCGGTGAGGTCGGCACGAAGTTGAAGCCGACGAAGTCGATAGAGAGTTCCTCGCACAAAGCGAGATCTTCTTCACGAGTGATGCCGCAGATTTTGATAGAAGTCATAGAAAAGTGCGGGGCTGCTGCCCCGCAGGAAAAGATCCAAAGATAGAAGATGCATTGGCGTTGTACGACGTAAGCAGTGCCGTCCCGATCAGGAAGCCATCCACCGAGGATCGAAGATTATCAATGTCCACAGAGGACGTGATGCCGCTTTCGGCAATGATCAGGTGCTTCGGGAATCGTTCTCTGACGAGCGGAGCAATCGTTCGGATTGTTCTGAGATCAATTTCCATGGTCTGCAGGTCGCGGCTGTTGATGCCGATTGCCATGTGATCAGGATCAATCGTCGGAACGGAGGACAATTCTCCTGCCGAATGAATCTCGAAGAGAATGCCCATGCCAAGAGTGACTGCTGCTGCCGCAAGTTCCTGATTTTTTCGTGGATCATTGAGTGCGGCGATCAGGAGGACTGCATCAGCTCCAGCCCTTCTGGCAGCCAGAATCTGCTTCTCGTCAATGATGAATTCTTTCGCGAGAATCGGGAGATCGGTCATCGTCCTGACGGATGACAGGAGATCGTACCCGCCACCGAAATACGCTCGGTCGCAGAGGACGGAGATCGCCTGCGCATGGTTATTGTACCGATCGACGATGGACGGAACTTTTTCAAGCGGAATGATGTTCCCCTTCGACGGAGAAGCCGGTTTCACCTCGGCAATCAGACAAGGGTTCGTTGATCGGATGGATTGAATGAAGTTGCGCTTGGACTTTTCGATCTTGGAGAAAGCAGGAAGAGATTGAACCTCCTCTTCTTTGAGCCGATGGATGGTGGAAAGAAATGTCATTTGAAATGAATAATTATCGTAGCTGCGACATCGTGCCGCAGGGGGAGGTCATCATCTGTCGCCCGGAACCGGGACACGATGTCCCGGCTGCGGAAATAATGGGACACATACGGAAACTTAAGAAGAAGATAAATCATTGCTCGCCTCAACATACCGGTCGATCAACGTTCGCACGCTCCCCGATCGCAGAATATCGGATGCGATGACGGCGCCCGCCTGAACGGTCAACGCGATATTGGCAAGCATCAGCGCATGCGCCGCATTGACGATCACGAGATTGCGGTGTGCTGCGGTTCCCTTGCCTGTAGCCAGCTCCCGGACAATCTGCAGGTTATCCGCTGCGGTTCCTCCGCGTATCTCCACCTCATTGACAAGAGGCAAGCGGAGATCGAGCGGCGAAAATCTCTCCTCACCTCCGTCGGACTTCAAGATCGTCGATGATCCCGTGATCGTAATCTCATCCAGTGCGTCATCGCCGGTGACGATCCACGATTCCTCCGTTCCGAGCAGTTTCAATGCATCACGGAGGAGCTGCGCATTCGCTTTCGACGGCGTGCCGAGAATCTGCCTGCGAACATTGGCGGGATTGGAAAGCGGACCCAAGAGATTGAAAATCGTCGGCTTGCCAAAGGCTTTGCGAGCGGAGGCGACATGCTTCATGGCAGGGTGATGGATCTGCGCGAAAAGGAAGACGATCCCGAGCTCTTTAAAGATCTTCTGTTCCTGCTCCGGCTTGAGATTGATCGTCGCACCGAGCCCTTCCAGTAGATCAAAACTGCCACATCGACCGCCCGCAGCACGGTTGCCGTGCTTGGCGACTTTCCCTCCCGCCGCCGCGACGATGAACGCGACGAGCGTCGACGTATTGATCCGCTGCTTGCGACTGCCACCAGTGCCGCAGGTGTCGATGGCACTCGATCCCAAATCCACCGGGAGCATCATGGCGCGCATCGCCTGTGCCGCACTGGCAAGATCTGCCGCAGTGAACGGAACTGATGACCACTTGTTGAACAAATCGAGCATTTCATCGTCTTTGATCGAACCTGAAAGCATGGCTTCGATGGCTGCGCCACGATCAGTCGTGACTGACGTGGCTGCGCCGATGGATGAAGCAGGTGCGTTCATTGGAGTGACATGAAATTCTTCAGGATCGCCATGCCATCCGGCGTCCCGATGGATTCCGGGTGAAATTGCACGCCGTAGATCCGGTGCGTGGTGTGCTCCATCGCCATCAGCGTTCCATCATCGGTTGCGACTGCCGTTGGTCTGAGACAATCCGGTAATTTCTCTACACACAACGAGTGGTAGCGCATCACACTGAAGCTCTTCGGTAAGCCCTGGAACAGGATCCCGGGATCACCGGTCAATGAAAGAATCGATGCTTTGCCATGATATGGATTCTTGCACCGGACAACCGTGCCACCAAAGTGTTTGCCGATGATCTGGTGACCGAGGCAGACACCTAACAAAGGAATGCTATGTTCAATCGCAAAATCGATCAATGCCTCGCTGATGCCGATATCACGAGCAACTCCCGGATTGCCGGGCCCCGGGCTGATGATCAGGTGTGAAAATTTCTTTGCAGAAACGGCAGGGATATCGATTTTGTCATTGCGAATGACTTCAGGCTCACCACCAAGCATCCCCACCTCCTGGTAGAGGTTGAAGGTGAAGGAATCGTAGTTGTCGAGGATGAGGGTGCGCACGGGAAGGGCTAGGAATTGGGAATTGGGAATTGGGTGATGGGTTCGTTGGTTTCTTTGGACTCCTTGTTTTCCCTTGATTTCCTCGTCCTATCGCCGCCAAACAACTCCTCGCCTTGTGCAGGCATTCGTTATCCTCATATTCCGGCACACTGTCTTTGACGATACCTGCACCAACGCGGAGTGATACTTTGTCCGGAGTAAACACCATCGTCCGGATGGCGATGGCCATGTCCAGGTTGCCGGAGCAATCGATGTACCCGAACGCGCCGCCGTACACACCGCGCGGCGAATCCTCCAGCGACCGGATGATCTCCATGGCACGGAGCTTGGGCGCACCGGTAAGCGTGCCGGCAGGGAATACAGATCGAAGCGCATCGAGACTTGTCCGGTTCTTCGCGAGCGTTCCGGTGATATCCGTCACGATGTGGCAAACGTGCGCATAACGTTCGATGTGGAAGGGATCTCTCACCTCCACCGACCCGATCTCCGCGATACGTCCGAG
>CAINWJ010000075.1 GCA_903854455.1 Candidatus Peribacteria bacterium
GCATTGGAAACGCGACTGCTTCAAATGTCACCAGAAGATCACAACGACATACTCGCCTGAGCGACCGGAGAAAGTTGTGTGCGAAGAGTGCTATCGGAAAGAGGTGTATTGAAAAGCAGTATCTGGTATGAAGTATAGAGTATGCAGTATTCGTAGGATGATAGCTTCCTGATACTGAATACTGAATACTTGATACTCCATCATTTTTGCCTTTCCCAATCTGTCGGTCTACACTCGTCCCCCATGCCCCCTCAGACATTCCTCGACGTGCAGCCACACAGCCTGGAGGCTGAACAAACCGTTCTCGGCGCGCTCTTGGTCGATCCCGATGGCATCATCAAAGTATCGGACATTCTAGCAGCCGATGACTTCTACGATCCTACGTACCGCGAGGTCTACGCAGCCATCAACGAGCTGTACCAGGCGCACCAGCCGGTGGATATCGTCACAGTGACGAACAAGCTGCAGGATGCCAAAAGGATCCAGGACGTCGGCGGCAGCGTCTTCCTCGCAGAGCTCACTTCCAAGGTTCCTACTGCGGCACACATCTATAAATACGCACAGATCGTGAAGACGAAAGCCGTCCATCGCAGGATTATTCAGGCAGGGGAGAAGATCAAAGGTCTCGGCTACGACGTTGACCGAGAAATTCCTGAGCTTCTGGAAGAAGTGGAGAAAACCGTCTTCCACATCTCCTCGACGTTCTTAAAGGAGAAGTTCATCCACATCAAAGAAATTCTGAGTTCGCGTTATGAGAAGTTCGCCGAAATGCACGAGAGTAAAGATTCATCCATCAAGGGAGTACCATCCGGCTTCCATGCCATCGACAACAAGCTGTCCGGATTCCAGCCGAGCGATCTCATCATCATCGCCGCTCGTCCCAGTATGGGCAAGACGTCGCTGGCACTAAATATCGCGCAGAATGCAGCTATCAAGCATGGCAAAACCGTCGGCGTATTTTCGCTGGAAATGAGCAAGGAGCAGCTCGTCGACCGCCTCTTCGCATCCATGCTCGGTGTGGATTCCTGGAAACTGCAGAAAGGAAAGCTGGAGGATCGGGACTTCCAGAACATGGGACCCATCATGGATGACCTGAGCAAGGCCAATATCTTCATCGACGACTCCATGGGATCGTCTATTCCAGAATTGCGCGCTAAGGCACGGAGACTACAGATGGAGAACGGTCTCGACCTCGTCATCGTGGACTTCTTGCAGCTGATGTCGACTGGCAACCAGAGCTTCGCCGGCAACCGCGTACAGGAAATCTCGGAAATTTCACGATCACTGAAAATGCTCGGTCGCGAACTCAAGATTCCGGTGATTGCCCTAAGTCAGCTCTCCCGTGCCGTCGAGAGTCGTCCTGGGAACATCCCGGCACTTTCCGACCTACGCGAATCGGGCTCCATCGAGCAGGACGCCGACGTCGTGCTCATGATGTACCGCGAAGATTACTACGAGGAGGATTCCGATCGCCCAGGCGTGACGGATATCTACATCCGCAAGCACCGCAATGGACCCACCGGCAGAGTGGAACTGATGTTCAAAAAGGAGCAGATGCGCTTCTACGATATCGATAAGACACATGCGGATACCGCGGTTTCCGCTGCAGGAAAAGCAACAGCGAAATTGATGGGGCAGTTCAAGGGAACGCAGAAAGCGATGGCGAGAGCGGGAGATGATGAGTAAGGGTCTGGTATCAGGGTCGGGGTCAGGGGACGTAAGAACTTTTTGTCATATCGGATTCCTGACCCTGACCCTGACCCTGACCCTGCGTCTACCCATGATCACTTCCAACTCCATCAACCTACCACTACCATGAACGCCTATGATTCCTCTCCCTGTCCGCCCACTCGTCACGCTTCCCGAAATTCTCTTCTACTCCGTCTTATCATTCGCCATCGCACTCATCCTCACGCCGGCATTCGTCGGGCTTCTTCATCGATTCAAACTGGGAAAACAGTTGCGGGTACAAGCAGTGGATGGGGGATCGGCAAGCGTGTTTCTGACGTATCACAAGAAGAAGGCTGGGACACCGACTATGGGTGGCATCCTGATCTGGGTCTCCATCGTCTGCGCCATCCTGCTTTCCCGCCTGTTCTCCTACAAAGGACTCATCGATCACTCACTCCTCCAGCGCGGTCAGGTCTACGTTCCACTCGGCGTATTGCTCGGCTTCGGAATCATCGGAGCTATCGATGACTACTTCAATATCTGCGGACTTGGGAAAAACAGAGGAATCAACGCACTACCAAAAATGCTCCTGTTCCTCCTCGTCAGTGTGGTCCCGGCATACTGGTTCTTTTTCAGGCTGGGCTATGAATCCGTCCACATTCCATTTGGACCCATGCTTGGCCTCGGCGGCGACACGTTGCACTTAGGCTGGCTCTACATCCCGTTCTTCATCTTCGTCGTCATAGGAACAACGAATGCGGTCAATGTCACCGACGGATTGGACGGACTCGCCGGCGGTCTCCTGATCATCGCCTTCGGTGCTTTCGGTGTGATTGCCTACGTCACGGAACTCTATGTTTTGGCGGCATTCTGCGGAGTAACTGCAGGAGCCATCGCGGCATTCCTGTGGTTCAACGTTCCTCCTGCACTCTTCTACATGGGCGATACTGGTGCCTTGGCTCTAGGGGGAACTCTCGCCGTCATCGCGTTCATGATGAATCAGGTACTTGTTCTCCCGCTCATCGGCTTCATCTTCCTGGTCGAAATGCTATCGGTGATCATTCAACTAACCAGCAAGCGATTCTTCAAGCGCAAAGTCTTCAAATCAGCTCCCATCCACCATCACTTCGAAGCGCTGGAGTGGGGCGAGAGCAAAGTCACCATGCGCTTCTGGATCATCGGTGCGTTCATGGCGTTCCTGGGAGTGCTGATCGGGATCTATGGTTGAATAGTCTGGAACCATGATTAATAGGATGAAAGGATTTCCATGATTCTTTCTAGTACTGCGAAAGATTGTCGAATAGATCAGATACTCGATGTGCAAATGCAACAGCTCTGATTCAAGGATTATTCGCAACCAGTCAGAAACTAATCAGATTATCCCATCCGGAATCATGATTCAGACAACCTCATGCAAATACTTGATCCAAAGTATTCCTTCGGCAATAGTATTCCCATGCTCAATATCGCCATCAACGGATACGGTCGCATCGGGCGGGTGGTTCACCGCCAGCTTGTCCAACGCTTCGGAAAGGAAGCGCAGGTCGTGGCAATCAACGCATCCAGTGATGCCGCGATGCGCCAGTATTTACTCAAGTACGATTCTCTCCATGGACGCTTCGACCACAGCGTTGAAGTGGACGGAGTGAATCTGCTCGTCGAAGGGAAGCCTGTCCGTGTCGTGAAGGAACGCGATCCCGCCAAGTGTCCGTGGAAGGAGCTGAAGGTCGATCTCGTTGTGGAGGCGACAGGAAAGTTCCGTACCAAAGACAAGGCTCAGGGACACCTGGATGCCGGAGCGAAGGCTGTACTGATTACCGCACCTGCCAAAGATGATACGACGATGATCGTTCGCGGCGTGAATGATGACAAGCTCAAGAGTGCTTTGCCCATCGTCAGCGCCGCATCCTGCACGACCAACTGCATCGCTCCAGTCATCAAGGTTCTCGATCACCACAAAGGCATCAAGAGGGGACTGATGTGTACGACGCACTCCTACACCACGTCGCAGAATCTGCTGGATAATACGTCGGACAGTTCCAAAGTTCGTATTTCTAGGGCTGCCGCACTCAACATCATCCCGTCGACGACCGGGGCTGCCAAAGCCATCGGCAAGGTCTTCCCGCATTTGCTCGGAAAAATGGATGGCATGTCACTACGAGTTCCGGTTCCGGATGTCTCCGCCTCGTACCTGGCACTGGAGGTAGAGAAGGAGACGACGATCGAGGAAGTGAATCGGCTTCTGACTGAGGCTGCAAACGGTGAATTGAAGGGAATCCTGGCAGTAGAGGAAGGGTTGCTCGTTTCCTCCGACTACGTATCCGATCCTCATTCTTCAACCGTTGATCTCGATTCCACGAACGTCATCGGCGGCACACTGGTGCAGATTCTCGCTTGGTATGACAACGAGTGGGGCTATGCCATGCGGGTGACCGAATTGACGCAGCAGATGGGAGAGTTACTACGAACGAAGTGAATGTAGAATGTAGAATGTATAATGTAGAATGACATTGATTAGTTCGTTTTCCATTCTACATTCTCAATTTTACATTTTACATTCCGATCCCATGACTTCCTGCTGCGACCTCCCATCCCGTATTTCCCTTAACCACCACCTCTATTCCTCGGGGGTACCGGATAAGCTACGCCATCTGATCAACGATATCGCCAGAGCAGGGAAGTACGTTCACCACGCCATCCGGTCATCAGATCTCGGTCTCGCAGGATCGGAGAACCAGTTCGGCGAGGAACAGCTGAAACTCGATCTGCTGAGCAATAAAATCATCAAAGAAGAGCTCTGCGAGAGCAGGCTCGTTCATGGGTACGCTTCGGAAGAAGAAGCCGTTTTTCAGGAATTGGTTCCGGATGCACCATTCACCGTCGTATTCGATCCACTGGATGGGTCATCACTCGTTGACTGCAACCTGGCGATCGGCTCGATCTTCGGTGTCTACAAGAAAGGGGATGTCGTCGGCAGGAAGCCCAGCGATCAGCTAGCGGCACTGTATTTGGTGTACGGTCCCCGGACGATCCTCGTCTACAGTGCCGGGAAAGGAGTGCATGCGTTCTTCCTCAATGAAGTGGGGGAATTCGTTCTTCTGCAGCGCAACCTCACCATGCGCGATGAAGTGAAAACGTACTCGCCGGGCAATCTGCGTGCGGTGAAAGACACTCCTGCATATCGCAAGATGATGAATCACTGGCTGGATGAAGCGCATACGCTCCGCTATTCCGGCGGCATGGTGCCCGACATCCACCACATGCTCATCAAAGGTGCCGGGATCTTCACGAACATCGGCGGGAGCAAGTATCCGAAAGGCAAGCTGCGCCTGGTTTTCGAGTGCGGACCCTTCGCGTACATCATGGAACAAGCGGGCGGTGCTGCCAGTAACGGCCACAAGGCAATCATGGACATCAAGATCGAGGAGGTAGACCAGCGCACCCCGCTCATCATCGGTGCCAAGAGCGAAGTGAAGAGGGTGAGTGAGGTACTGAATGTCTAGTAAATGATTTCATCGAGAATGAATCTCATCTTCCTAAAAAGGATCAATTTTACCTTCAAATGAATTAAAGAATGATTTTCCTGCTCTGATCACGACTCTTGTCTTCTTTGAACTAAGAATACTGAAATAAACTTCAACTATTTTTTTGCCGTCATTGCCAAAACGAAATCTAACGACATTATTTGTCGGATTATCATCATTGGTATCGAAATAGGTATCATATCCAAGAAGAGTCGCACCGGCTTTCTCAAGAGTTTCTTCATAAATCTTCTTTGCCTCTTCCATCGGCGCATCAACGGAGGTGTCAAGCTTGATTCTATAAGGAAAATGATTCTGCTCATCCGTTCTCCGAATTACTTCATTAATTTTGATTGTGCTAGGCAATTTCAATGTATCAAGCAAAACATCACTATCACTTTGAATAAAAACAAAAAGTGAAAAGTAGACACATACCAAGAGACAAAAGTGAACAAGTCTCCATTTTCTTGGAACAAAGAGTAAAGAAATTACTGCATAAAAAACCAAAAGTGTCCCAAACGAAACACGCAATTCGGATCCCATATACGAATCAAGAGACGTATATGTCACAAAATAAGGAACAAAAATAAAGACAAGTAATATATCTCGACCATTTCGAAATAGAGCGAGCAAAAAAAGAAGAATCAATAATAAAGCCAGTAAGTGCCATCGTTTGACATGTTTCGCTCCAATACGCATATTTGAAGTGTGGATCCAATAAAAAAACATTGAATTCAAACCTTCTGATTCTCAGGAGCAAGCGACTTCTGCTTCTCTCCGTCCCAGCTCCAGAAGGCCTCATTCAAGGCCTTTGGTAGCACTTCCTCCAGCTGCTTATTCGGCTCAGCCTCCTTCATCTTGCCCTCCAGTTTGTAGATCCGTCGCATGCTCCGGTACGTTCCCCACGGGTAGAACTTGCGATGAAACGTCCTTCTGCCCTTCGCATCAGTTGTCGCAGCCGGTGCAGCTGCGGCTTTGGACAACGGTCGGTCATTCTTGCCCCATTCCACGATACCGATCACGGTCTTGGTTTCCGGATCGACGTACACCAGATCATCATCCTTGTATTTGCGCGGTGATTCAGGGGTAGTGGGATCGGTCATGGTCGGGAGGAGAAGAGAGCATGTTCTTCCGCGGGAGGCGGGGGAGGTGGTGGCGGGGGAGGCGGACGATCATCGACGAAGACATCGGGCTCGGACTTGGGTTTCTTCACAGGCTGATCAGGATGATGGAAGAGTGCCTGTGCCTGGAGCCGCTTCTCCTCCTGATACTTCAGGAACGCGTACAGCGTCGTCAGAGCACAACCGACAAGAGCAAGGTGCATTCCGAAGCGAATCTCGATGCCATGAAGTTCATTGGACACACGGAAGAGCACGGTGAACGAGCTCATGAGAAGGACAAGCGCAATCGACGAAAGCATCAGCCGGACGCTGTGCCTGTTCTGCCGGCGAACGATGATCGGACCGCCGCACATCGGAGACAGAGTGATGCTCAGGATGACGATCTGGATCACGAAAACCGCATGCCCCATGTAGCCCGTGTGATATCCGAATCCGTTCCACTGCTGAACGCTGTCATTGAGCCAGGGAAAGAAGAGCCCGGCACTGCAGAGCAGCACTCCGATATGGAGCACCTTCTCCTCCAACTCCATCGACTTGAGCATGCGGAATAATCTCTCGAACATCGGCAGTATGCTAGCATGGTCGCATGTCACTCCGCTACAAAACCGTCGGCATCACCGCAAGGTCCGACATCGTCGATACTGATGGTGTCGTAGCCGATATCGCCAGCATTGTGCAATCTA
Organism: Candidatus Peribacteria bacterium; assembly: GCA_903854455.1. Lineage (GTDB taxonomy): Bacteria > Patescibacteriota > Gracilibacteria > Peribacterales > Peribacteraceae > CAINWJ01. Next base: position 6,997 of record CAINWJ010000075.1, read on the forward strand.
CAGGTGCCAGGGTGCTTCTGGATGGAAGTCGATGCAAGAAGAATCCGAAGAAGACTCATATCTTTTCGTGTCATAAGGAGCTGGATCTCCTGATCGTCGTCGGTGGAGACGGCACGATCCTCAGAGCAGTTCGTGAGATGGGTGTATCAGAATGTATGAATGTCCCCATTCTTTCCGTGAATACGGGAACCATGGGCTTTCTGGCTGAACTGTCATTACAAGAGTCTGCAGCGATGATTCCGGTACTGTTGAGTGGCAAAGGAACCATAGAACAGCGGAGCATGCTTCATGTCACGGCGCGGAGGAAGCAGAAGATGCTGTGGTCGGGCTTCGTCCTCAATGAAGCGGTCATCTCGCAAGGTGCCATCTCACGATTGATCGACCTCAAAACCACCGTCGACGGCGATCCGCTCGCGACATTCCATGCCGATGGCGTCATTCTCTCCACTCCCACGGGCTCCACAGCATATTCCCTCGCCGCAGGAGGACCCATCGTCCATCCACAGCTCCAGGCAACCATTCTAACTCCCATCAACCCGCATAGCTTCAGCCAGAAACCCATTGTACTGCCGAAGAACGACGTCATCGAAATCACCATCGTGACGAAACCCAATAAATTCCGCGATATTCAGATCAGTCTGACACTGGACGGCCAGCAGTACGTAACCCTCCAGCGTGATGATATCGTCCGTGCGGAAGCAACGAACGAAACGGTGAAATTCCTCCGACGCAAGGAAGAGACGTTCTTCTCAACCCTTCGCAGTAAATTGAAATGGGGAGAGAGGCCGGAGGCGGCGGATAGGGATTGAGAAGTAGGTAAGGTAGGTATTGTAAGTAAGGTACGTAAGGCAGGTGATGGGAGTAAAACTACCACGAATTTCGATGTATAATATCGTTTCAATTTCCGTGGCTGCGGTTTGATACCGCGGGAAGACGGTTGGACAATCGCCGCAACAGAATAGATTTGAATGACGAAAATTTCGGCATAACGATTCACACGTACATTACCTACTGTACTTACCTTACATACCTTACCTCGGTGTAATGGCATCTATCAGCGAAATATGCTATACTATCCCGATGCCATCGATCGATACAGCAAAGCTGGCAAAACTTCAGGGGGAAGAGCTTCTCTCCACATTGGAGCAGGAAGCCGTGCGCAATCACATCTCGGACATCCACATCAACCCCCAGAAAACCTCTGTGAAGATCGAATGGCGGGAGCTGGGTCTTCTCAGCAAAATCCTCGATGTGTCGTTCGATACGTATGACACGCTCAGGCGTCGGATCAAGTTCAAGTCCAAGCTGAAGCTGAACCTGGAAAACGTACCACAGGACGGTCAGTACACCTTCCAGACGTCGGGAAGGATGGTCAATGTCCGTGTCGCCAGTCTCCCGACGAAGTTCGGTGAAACCTACACACTGAGACTGCTTGATCCTGAACGGGGGATTGTGCCTCTGGAAAAACTTGGATTCCCAGGGAATACGAAAGAGAAACTCCAGGAAGTGGCAGAACTACCGAATGGACTGATTCTGGTCACCGGACCCACGGGCTCAGGCAAAACCACGACACTCTATGCATTGCTCTCTACTCTGTCTGGGAAGGACAGGAACATCATCACGCTGGAGGATCCCATCGAGTACGAACTCAAGGACATCATCCAGAGCCAGATCGAGACGGAGGCAGGCTACACATTCGCATCCGGCTTACGCTCCATTCTCCGCCACGATCCGGACATCATTCTCGTCGGAGAAATCCGCGATCAGGAGACGGCTCAAACCGCTATCGATGCATCGTTGACCGGTCACCTGGTGTTTGCGACACTTCATACCAATTCCGCCATCGAAGCGATTCCTCGTCTGCTGTCGATGGGAGTCAGCACCTACACGTTTGCACCGGCATTGCGCGCCGTTCTTGCTCAGCGTCTGGTACGAACAGTGAATCCGGTACTGCGGAATGATGGCAAGAAGCATGATGAGAACGAGAAGGATTTCTACACGGGACAGTGTGCGTTGTCAGAACTCCTAATTGCCACAGACACGATCAAAAACCTGATCCTCAACCAGGCAACTGCATCTGAAATCATGGAAGCGGCGAAGAAGGAGGGATACAAAACAATGGCGGACTGGGGCAGGACATTGTCAGAGGAACGCGTGACGACCATGGCAGAAGTTGCCCGTGTGACTGCGGTATAAAAGTTGATAACCAAAAGGAATGCAAAGGGAATTTCAATGACAGAGTCGTGCGGGATGGCGCGCCAGGGGGGTGAAGGGGAAGGCACTGTTGCGCCGTCGCGGCGCGTCGACGAGATGGCTCCGAATCCCTGGAGGAGCCAGCGAGGAGACACAGTGCCGGGCTGGAGGAGTTGGCGCGCCGGCGTTTTGGTTCCACCTTTTTCGCCGGAAAAAGGTGGAAGAAGCTTCGTGTCAGCCTCATACATTTTGAATCAAACGAGTTTCTCTACAAATTATGATGTTGATTCGGAAAATACTACTGAATCAATGATTGAATCAGCCGCCTTGCGCTTCAGAGTGTTGGTCACATATCATTGTGTACCATGCTGAACAGACGTCACCGCAGGTCGTACCTTATCGATGGCAGCATCGAGCGTAAGCCCGTACTGCTCAGAAGAATCGTGAGTATAGGAATCCTGCTGCTGATTGTCTGGTACATCGGTGGCAAGATCTTCCCGTACTTTCTGAGTTCGATTGGCAAGAATGCATCTGTTCTCCTGACTGTGAAAGAGGGGAGTAGCGTGCAGTTCTCACTCCAAGGACAAAGTTGGCAGGCGGCAGTCTCCAACGTGAAGCTCTATCCCGGGGACAAGGTCATGACGAAGTCCGGAGGCGACGCCTCGCTGACATTCTTCGACGGCTCGCGCATCCGGCTGGACGAAGCATCGGAGATTTCCGTGGAGGAGAGCGACCGTCAATCGGAAGGAACATCGACAGAATCCGTAGCACTGCAGAGTGGACGATTGTGGGTATCTTCCGTCCAGAAATCAGCTTTCACGGGCGCTATCGTTCGATTGGTAAGCACGACAAATTTCGATCTCGACATCCCGGCTAACACACAGGCTGTCGTGAGTGCGACAGCTCTCACCGTCCTGCATGCGGATGGCATCGGCATCACGGTCACGCTCAAGGCAGGAAGGAACAGGGTAATTTCTATAGGAGAAGGTCAGATGTTTACTCTCACGGATCAAGCCTTGAAAGCACTTGCAGATGGACAGGATCCGTATGATTTTCGCGAGCCTCTCTCCACTCAGGCAATTCGTGATCCTTTCGTGGTTTCCAGTATTGCCTACGTACCGACAGTTCCATCAAGACCGTTGACAAAGATAGTCCATCCTGTTCATTCGTCTGTGCGATGGCAATGGCGACACATCTGATCTGATCAGTCATGCCGCCAATGAAATGATCCAGATAGCGTTTGCCATCATTCAAAATCAACCTGACCACTTCGTTAAGGTCGTGATCGGTGATAATATGAGCACTTTGTGGACGAAGGCGCTGCACCAGATGAGAACAAATGAGCTTGATCAAATAAGGGTTACCAAAAGTCAAGTGAAAAATACGTCTGGGGGTCTGCTTGTCGGCGTATTGGAGTCCGCTGCGCTCCATTGGCTCAATTACCAATTTCATCGCCCATTTCTCATCCAATGGTTGGATGACTAGGGGAATAGCC
>CAINWJ010000076.1 GCA_903854455.1 Candidatus Peribacteria bacterium
GAGAGGGGTTAGGGGTGAGGTCGGAAAAACAAAAAACACCCTCCCGGCACTCGCGGGGAGGGTGTTCGAAGATCGACGAGATTAGCGGGTAACGGAGATCGTTGCGCTCTGCTCTGCGTTCGGAGCGGAGACGACGATGCGGCCGTTGGCATCTTTCTTGATCTTGTAGCCGGTCTCTTCCGTCGCTCCGGCGCGTGGGTCAACCGGGAGGGCGACGATGTACTTGCCACCCGTGGTGAGGACACTCAGGTCAACGAAGCCTGTGCAGTCAGCTGTGCCGGACTTACAGATGAACGTGTCGGTCGTCGTGATGGAAGCCGGGATGCCGACTGTGCTGTTATCGATGGAGTACTGATACGCGGCATTCAGGATGGTGTTCACGTCCGCGCGGCGCTGTGCATTGCGTGCATCACCCAGCTGCTTGGTCGGGTTGATGGCCACGATGACGATGGCTGCGAGGATCGCGATGATCCCGATGACGAGGAGGAGCTCAATGAGCGTGAACCCCCGCTTAAGTGAACGGATGGACATAAAAAGGAAAGGGAAGGGAAGAAATAAAGACAAGGAGAAACCTCCGTGTCGTGTGGACATCAGTGTACCAAGAATGTGCGCGTTCGGATCAAGAGGGATTGGTTTTTTTTGGGAATGTGATTGAAATGTAGAAAGTGAAGATTGATTCACTTGGTCATATGTTGATCCATCGAGAAAGAAAGTCAGAGCAGAGTATTTAGTATCGAGTATGGAGTATGGAGTATCGAGAATGTGCGGCATTTTCATACTGAATACCGGATACTCAATACTCAATACAGATCGATGATCATTTCTTCTCCCCCACCATCCTCACCACACTGATCGTCCGCTCTCCCTCAGCCGACGGTGCGGTGAGCGTGACCGTTCTCCCATCCCATAGAATGGCATAGCCCGAATCGATGGCTGTACCGCTCATCGGATCGGCGGGGATCGCCTGTAGATAGGCTCCGGTCAGTGCGTTCAGATTGATCATCCCAGCACAATGAAGATTCACGCCACTGCGACACACCGGCGTTGCTTTCGTCGTGATCTCGAAGGGCACTTGTCCGCTGTTATCCTTCGCAAATCCGGCGATGGCATCGGCGATGGTTTCCAGATCAGTCTGTCGTTTGGTATCCCTCGCTTCCCGGAGTTGTCCGGCAGGATTGATCACGAACACCATGATCCCGATGAGCAGCGCGACAACGATGATTACGAGAATGGTTTTTATAGTGGTAGACATGGGGGGAGTGTAGCAGTACGAGCGGAATGACCAATCACCAATTCCTAATGGATCGCCTGATTCATTAGTGGAACAACTCTCAACAAAAGGGAAGGTTTACGTTGTTCAGAATGTCTGACATGCAATATTCCTCTCCTTCCGGCGCAGCGCCGGAGGGAGAGGACGAAGGAGAGGGAGGTATCGGAGGATGACTTGAGTAAAAGGTTTTCCGCACCCTCACCCTACCCTGCTCCCTCCGCTGCGGCGAAGGGAGAGGGATGAGCTCCTGCTGATCCGAAAGCACCAGTGTCGATGTCATACCAAAAGAAACTGTTTCCCCGCTGAACAATCATGTGATCCATCCCAACTCCCAATCCCATTTTCCTCGGATTCCTCGGACTCTTTGGTTTCTTCGGCTTCTTTGTCCATCAGCATCCCACCCTCACCGTCGATGCCGTGCACGTGCCGTTGTCGCAGTACTGCCACTGTTCCAGTCCACCGGAGCACACCGGCAGAGAGCAGGTAGCGCAGCCTCCGTTACTCGCTTTCTTCGGCGTTAGTGTTGCTGTGCCTTCGAAGTGCTCGCTGTACGTTCTCGGCGGGATGGTCGGCAGCATCACGCTCATGTCGAATGAAACCGCTACCGATGCATTGGCAACGTTGATGAATTGCAATCCGGTTACGGTCACACGTTGACCCAGCAACGCCGCTGTCGAGGTTTTCTGGATCAGGATGATGTTGCCCGAGGAGGTCCGGATAAAGATCGTCGGATTGACTGAGTTCTGGCTCATCTGCAGAGCGAGTGTGCTGGAAGGCGCTCCCGTTTGTGGACTCAAGATCACTTCCGATGCGCGGATGTTTTTGGTGATGGTGCCGAGTAATTGTGCTCCGCGCTGTCCGACCTCCGACATGTACTGCTGACGGATTCTGGCATCCTGGATGGAGATGAATGTTCCTACTATCGCCGTACTCATGATGGCGACGATGCTGAGGAAGAGCATCACCTCGATGAGCGTCGAGCCGTTACGGGTGCGGTGCATCATCATGGGCACAGAGTGAAGGATGATACTTCCTGCCAGGAGTCGATCGTGATCTGCGGAAATACCTGGTCTACGATGATTTCCATCCGTCTAATGGTATCGCCGGCTTGGCCTTGTACACACAGAAGCCGGTGCTCATTGCCGATGCCACCGATCGAACGGATAGAGCAGGTTTCCTGATTCAGTGAAAGAGTTTCATTGCCCGTATAGGCTTCAGCATCCCTGAGTTTCAGGAGTGCGTATTCGGCGCATCCCTGTGCGGCAGCCAGCGCCTGTGAAGATTCTCCGATGGCGACACTTACCTGCCCGGCATTCATGCCGAGGAAGAGGAGCGAGGGCAACACTACGGCAGCGATGACGCCGATGATTAGCACCGAGAGCAGCAGTACGTAGCCGCTTCGTTTGATGTCGGTTTGCCGTTCAGGATGGAACATTGTGATCATCCGGGTGCGAAGACGAAGAGATCTTTGTCGGTGGTGAAGTAGAGGAGATCGTTCGTGAGATCGTACGTCACACCGCGCGCGGATCGTAGGAGGCTATAGGTAAACAGCACCGGATCCTGACTGCGTGCGAAAGCGGCGAGGTCGAGAATGGTGAGTTGTGCACCAGCCGTTGTTCCTGTAGCGAACGCATACTTCGTTCCGGGGAGAATCGTCAGATCGTTGATGTCTCCACCCCGTTCCCACGTCCAGGGTCCCGGCGGAGGAGAGGGCACAGGAGAGGTGCCGATGTCCTGCAGCGTCAGTTCACTGATGGTCGCGCCGTCCTGCTGTCCGATCAGCGCGGAGGATCCGGAGACCGCGATCGCATATGCGTCGAAGACATCCGGCATGTCGATGCCGATACCCGGTGCTAGAACGAGATGGGTCGGATCGAAGACGTCGACCACCTGCACCTCTGTCGCATTGGAATTCGTCGCGAGGTAGGCATAGCCCTCATGTAGACTCATGTCATTCACGTTCCCATCCACACGCAGTGAGCCGAGCAGCGTCATCGGTGCGCCATCATTCATTTTCAATGCATAGAACTGCGGATCGACCGCATTGTCATTTGTGCCGACGAACACAGTCGTACCCTGGACAGCGATGGCGATTGCCTTGAGCCCGCTTGGAAATGCGCCGTAACTCGCTACCAGATTGTCAGTATTCAGTGTTGCCGGTGAGGAGATATCGTAGACCTGCACCTGCCTTCCCGGTTCGTCTGTGGCAACAAAGAGCCGATTGCCGGCGATGGCGATGCCGTCCGCGGATGCCATCAGGTTGAATCCGGTTGCGACCTCCGTCGGTGGATTGGACGAGCAGTCAAAGACATACAGACCTTTTCGACCGCCATCCGCGATGCTGCCGGTGACGAATGCGTAGGTGCCGCTCACGGCGATCTTGCGGAACGCCGGTGTATCGGCGTCCGTCAGCAGCGTCTTCACATGCGGACTCGCCCAGTTGCCGATGGTCTTCGCTCTGTCCCAATCTGTCAGGTACGTATCGACCTCGATCGATCCGAAGCGGGTTCTGTCGATGGTCCAACTCGTCCGTGCACGGGCATCGATCCAATCCGTACCGAGTGTCGCTACTTCGACAGACGTCGTGTATGCCCCGCTCACCGTCGATGTCCCGGACAGCATCCAGCCGGTTTTCGCCGGATTCATCTGGAGCCCGTGAGTGCCGGGGGTGATGGTGTTCGATGTCGTCGGTGTGTGCATCTGCCGGAGGATTTCAAGCTGCTGTTCTGCTAGATACACGGCACGTGCACGGTCTCCCGCTGCGATGGTCTGGTGTTCTCCGAGAACGAGTGCGAAGCCGATGCCGAGCAGCGTCATCGCGAAGATGGCGATGGCGATCACTGCTTCGAGGAGCAGACTTCCCCTGCGTGTCGTTGCCGGTGAGGTGGGGGATGGGATGATCATGGAAGAATCAGCGATCAGTGTCCTGCGACGATCCGGAGGAGCGCCTGCGGACATCCAAATTTCCGTGCCGTGTCGACGTAGAAGGAGAAGATGTTTTTGAGCTGTTGGTACACGACTGCCTCCCGGATCAGATTCGTTGAGGAAGGATCGTCGATGGTATCCAGAATCTGCGAGCAGCTGCAGCCGCGCGTATCGTCGATGGTGTACTCACTCTGCTGCTCCTCGGGTCCTTTCCGGAAGATCGGTACGGTGCCCACTGCGTCAACTTTCCTCAGTGCGAAGCGGTCGAAGAGGAGTGATTGCGATGGAGCGACTTCAGGGATGACGGTGCCCGGACAGAGGTCGACCTGGTCACTGATGCCGTCGCCGTCTGCATCGGTGATGGCAGGTGCGGATTGCGAAGATGAACTGGATGAGGACGAAGAAGGGTCACTGGCGATCAGACAAGCGTTCCCGTGCGGCGACTTCTCGATTGTCATAATCGCGACGACATCACGGTACGTTCGTACCGGACCGTCACCCATGTCGATCAGCATGGCGATGTCTCTTGGTCCCAGCACCAGTGTCCCGTCAGCATTGACGAAATTTTTGAGGGTGCTGCTGAGGGTCCCGCGCAGTTTCGCTATCCGCAGTTCCTCCACGATGTCACCCGGCTTCACGATGCGCAGTGCGTCCCCCGTCTGTCCTGCCAGGATGGAACGGTTGAACGTCGATGAGTAGCGTCCAGTGAATCCGAGCCCCAGTCTGGTTCCTGCCTCGAGAGCGGTGACGGACAGCGTCTCATCACCGGAGAGCACCCGGTTGTCCCAGAGGGGTGTCCAGAGTGAGCCTCCGTCAGTCGACAGCTGTCCCCGCACATTGATGCGCGGTCCTCCGTCGCCGCTGAGTGCAGCGTCGACACTCAGTATCCGGATCGTGACATCCGCATTCTCTCCCAGTGTCAAAAGATTATATTGCTCGACGGTGAACAGTGCCGCGCATGGATCGATGACTGCGGCTTCCTGCGTGGGCTGAATATCTGTTATTCCTGCATCTGCCATCAGTGCGTTCGGTTTCCACTCGATGAAGATGCCGTCGTTATCGGTAATGACCCGGGTTTTAAACACGACGCTGGTGCCATCGAGTGACGGTACGAATTCATCTCCGCTCGACGTATCGTCGGATTGACCATCTCTCGGGGATTCTGATGCATCGGGAGCTGTGTCATTCTGGATGCCGGTGATGGACGCATCCGTCAACTGAATGTCGGCGTCGATCACTTCCTTTCCTGAGCTCAGTTCATGCGATCCGTACGACAGGATGTGGATCCATCCGTCGCCACGTTCCAACGCGAGCCCCGGCACATTCTCTACGATTCCATTATCGATGATCGTCATGCCGTTGTCGTCGACGAGCGGGATGAGCTGATCTTCGGTGAACGGCAATTGCTCGGGTCCGGCATAGATCATGCGCGTTGCATTCCCAGTCCCCATATTCTCCTGCCTGTCGAAGTGGATCTTCACTTTCGGCGTGAGGCCATCCGTGCAGCTTCCGACCTTCTCCTGGAACGTCACGAGGATGGTTGCATCCCGGAAATCGGATGTTGCCGGATCCAGTGCCCCCAGTTCCGTCAGGATTAGGAGGCTCTTGCTGCCGATCGTCACATGTCCCGTGCTATCGACAAACGGGAGGAGTGCGGAGGGGAGCAGGGATCGATTCTTGAGCTTCGTGTAGGCGGGCAATGCGTCTCCACTTCGCAGGATGACGATATGTCCGTCACCCGCATCGGAACGGAAGGTCTTACTGAACAGCCACGAGTAACGTCCCTGGATGTTCAGTACGATCTTCTTGCCTTGCGCGAGGTTGTCGATGGACGTGATCTCTCCTCCTTTCAGTGCACGACCGGCGTTCATAGCAGACCACGTTGTTCCATTGTCTGTCGATACAGATGCAGTGACGGAGAGCGCGGGTCCTTTGTCTCCGTACGTTCCTGAGGCATCCAGCACCCGCACAGTCACGTCGTTCGTGCCGATGGTGCCGAGTGTTCCGGTATCTTGATTGACGGAGAACCGGAGGTAGCAGGGAACGATCGGGTCAGGGAGAGGGAGAGGGCCAGGGAGAGGGTCAGGAGTGGGAGCAGGAGTGGGATCGGGGACAGGATCCGTATTCGTCGATGTCGAACTGTTTGCAGCCGATGATGTGCCCGGGTCGACGCTCGATGTGAAGGATGAGTTCATACTGCTGTTCATATCCCACGAACTTGAATAGCCCGTCGATGAGTTCCACGTGTCTGATGACGCACTATTCATCATGTCCATGGAGCTCGAATAATTATTTGAAGCCGACATATCGTATGAACTGCTGACACCCCACATGTCGGAGTAGTACGCCATCGCCCACAGATCGACGGAGGATGAGGTACTCGTGTTCATGTCCCACGAACTGGAGTAACCGGTGGATGAGTTCCACGTGTCTGAGGATGTGCTGTTCATCATGTCCGGAGTGCTGGAATACACCATCGAATTGGACGTATCAGGAACTGTATCTGTACTTGCAGATGTTCCGAAATTCGAGCTCCAGGTATCCCACATGCTGCTACTTGCGATATCCGATGATGTCGTTGCATTCGCAGGTGTAGAGAGATTCTCAGCATTGTTGTTCTGTGCATTGGATGGCGCATCTGGCGTGATGTTCGCTGCCAGCATGGTTCCTGTCACTCCAGTCGAGCACGCTCCGTCATTCACACTTCCCGCAGTTACGAGACCGTTCTCATCGATGGTGAGGCGGCGGTGACCATTGGACGTCGTCGATTCGATGCACAGTTCTGCGGGATTTTTCGGTAGACCCGTGACGCGAGCGAATGCCAGCTCCGTCGATCCATGGATCTCTATGCCTCCCGGTATCGGGAAGACCGTATCGTGCCCTTCAGTCCGAAGCGTGTACGAGTCACCGGCGAAGAGCACGCCGTCCGGTACATACACCCCCCATGCGGTGTCGTACTTCCCGCTTTGGGACATCAGTTCCGCTGTCCGGATGGCCTGTACCAGGTGCTGGGTCGCAGTCTCGATGTCCGATGACATCTCGTACTGCCGGATGGTCGGGACGACCAAGCCCGCCGTGACGGTCATCAGACCCATGACGAGCAGCATCTCGACGGCAGTGAAGCCTAAGCGTTTCTTTATAGGTGAAGGAAGTGTGTGTTGCATAGTTGATGTTGGTAGTTATTGTCGTCCGACGGAGCCGACGACCGAGTAGATGGGGACGATGATGGCGAATGCGATGCTGCCGACCAGGCCTCCGATGAAGATCAGGAGGAGCGGCTCTAAGACGACCGGCAATCTGGCTGCGGCATCTTCCGCTTTCTTCTCGTAGATGTCGGCGATCCGCATGAGCATGTCCGCCATCCGACCGGAGCGTTCGCCGGTGACGAGCAGCTGCTGAACGGACGCCGGGAGGACTCTTGTGGTTTCACTGATTGCCTTGAACGCCGAGCCGAATGACTGTCCCACTTCCAGCTCGCCGGCAAGCTTCTTATAAAATTTCTTGTACAGGACCGTGTCCGTGACATCCGCAAGTGATTGCACCGCATTCACGATTGGAACGCCTGCGCGCAGCAAGCTCCCCAGGATCACGCCGAAGCTCGCGATAGTCGCGGATCTCGCCATGGTACCGATTCCCGGGATCTTGAACGTGACCTGCTGCACCGGCCCCTTCAGTGCGGAGTACTTCGCCAGCAGCATGAAGGTGATGAGTCCCGCGAAGATGGACGGCACCACGATGGCACCGTGCGCGCCGAAGAAGTTGGCGATCCAAATGATGATGAGGGTCGGCAGCGGCAGCTTGGCATTGAGCGAGATCAGGACACTCACGAGCTGCGGGAGGACGAACCATGCCAGTCCCAGCGTCACGATCATCGTGAGGACGATGACGATGGACGGGTAGATCATGGCCATCTTCACCTTCGACCGGAGTGACCGGTCCTTCTCCTGCTGCACCGCCAGGTACTCCATGTTCTTGGAGAGCGATCCTGCTTCCTCGCCGATGCGGATCAACGCGAGTGCGTAGGCGGAGAAGAGACACTGATTGTCCATGGCACGCCACAGTGCGATGCCGCTCTCGACCTCATCGATCAACTGCTTCACCACTTTCTTCATGGTGCGGTTTCGGAGTTCCGCTCCGACAGTTTTCAGTGCATCGATGACCGAGAGTCCGGAGTTAAGGAGGATCGCCAGGTTCTCGATGAACTGCGACTTCTCCTTTCCCATGCCGATGTTGTTGAGGTTCGTGAGAAACCGCTTGAATCCTCCGACACGGTTCCGGTTCCCGATCCCGGGGAGACCGTTGTCTTCTGGTTCTTTCTTCGTGGGAGGATCGGGTTTCTTTGGTTTCGCACTATCGACTTTCTTGGGTTCAGTTATTTGTTTCGTCGTGTCCCCGGCAGGGGAGCCGGCTTTGATGACGGTGCCTTGTCCGGTCGTGGGAGATTCCACGTGTCCGGGTGCTGGGGCAGCGCTACTTGCCGGTTGTGGCATCGGTTCGATTGGCATTGTGTGTGTCTGTGAAGAAGACATCGTCCGGCGGAGCGGCGATGCGCATGAGTTCCTCGATGGTCGTGAGTCCCGCCCGGGCTTTCTCCAGTCCGTCTTCGAACAGGAATTTCATGCCATTGGCACGGGCTGCCAGGAGGATTTCCGTGCTGTTCTTGCGCTGCGTGATGAGCTGCTCCATGTCCTTGGATACTTCCAGCAACTCGTAGATACCTACGCGTCCGCGGTAGCCCGTATTGCCGCATGCCGCACAGCCTTTGCCGCGGTAGAGGTGCACCAGCTCGTCGGTCGTGAAGTAGTGTTCCGCGCCGTGGAAGAGCTGCCTCGCCTCGGCACCGGAGATGGTGAAGCTGAACCGGCAGCTCGGGCAGATACGTCTGGCGAGACGCTGTGCCACGACGACTTCCAGCGTGGATGCCAGTAGGAACGGTTCCACTCCCATTTCGATGAGACGGGGGACGGCGGTAGCCGAGTCGTTGGCGTGCAGGGTGGAGAAGAGCAGGTGACCGGTGAGTGCCGCATTCACGGCGATCGTTGCCGTTTCGGCGTCACGGATCTCACCCACGAGGACGATGTCCGGGTCCTGACGCACGAGGGAACGTAGTCCCTTGGCGAACGTCAGCCCTGTGCCCGCGTTGACCTGGATGTGGTTGATTCCTGGGATCTTGTACTCCACCGGATCTTCGATGGTGGAGATGTTCACGTCCGGCCGGTTTCGCATCTTGATGAGTCCGTAGAGCGTCGTGGATTTTCCCGACCCCGTCGGTCCCGTCGTGATGATCATGCCAAACGGCTTATGCGCCGCCCGCTCCAGTATTTCGCGGTAGTGGTCGGAGAAGCCGAGGTCAGCGAGTGTCAGGTTCCGGACGTACTCCGACAAGAGACGCATGACGACTTTCTCACCGTCAACGATCGGGATGATGGACACGCGGACGTCCATCGTTCCTGCTTTGGATTTGTAGCGGATGGCACCGTCCTGCGCGGCGTAGTGCTCGTCGATACGCAGGTTGGACTCGATCTTGATGCGGTTCACGATGCCTTCGTAGAACTGCTTCGGGAGTCTGCCGGCCTCGTGCATCACGCCGTCCACGCGGAACCGGACGATGACGTCGGTCTCCTGCGGCTCGAAGTGGATGTCGGATGCCTTCAGGTTCATGGCATCCTGGAAGATCTCCTCAAGTATTTCCGGTGCGACTTTCTTCTGCTCGCCGATGATCGCCTGGAAGCGGGTTGCGAGCGGTTTGTGGTAGAGCGTGAATGCGTTGCTGATGGCACTCTTCGGTGCGTAGCAGAACGTCACGGTTCCGGGGAACGGATCCGGAAGATGTTCCGTTTTCGACCAGAATCCCTTCTTCGCTTTCGCGCCTTTCTCCGGCAACTGAATCATATTCGCCTGTCCGACATTGAGTCGTACCGCAGCTTCCAGATTGTCCTGCAGCGGGTCGGCTGTCGCGACGGTAATTTTTTCTTTCGGTGTGAATTCGACGACGACGCAGGAGTGCGTCCTTGCAAATTCCTCCGGCAGTGCCGCTACTGCTTCACGGCTCGGGGGCTTGCCGCCGAGATCGTAGAACGGCAGCTTGTAGTACTCGCAGAGTGCATTCTCCAGCAGGTCAGCCGTGAGCAGCCGGCGCTCGAAGAGCACGAGCCTCAGGTCGATCCGCCGCTCATCGGCATCGCGAAGGACATCCTGGAGCTCTTCCTCGGAGAGGTAGCTCTGGGCGACCAAGATCTTGCCGAGTTCCTGATTGTTGAGTTGCATGGTTCAGTGGATGATGGATTGAACGCGGGCGACGATCTCCGCGATGGGTGTATTGGATTTCACGAAGTAGTCGACGGCTCCGAGCTGCTTTGCCTTCGCCCGGTCCTCGTCCTGCCCCAGGTTGGAGAGGATGATGACCGGTGTCTGGAGCTTGCGGTTTCGGATCTCCTCCAGCACGCCAAATCCGTCGATGACCGGCATGATGAGATCGAGGAGCACCATGTCGTACGACTGATTCTTGAGCTTCTCGATGGCTTCACTGCCGTTCGTTGCGACGTCCGTTTCGAAGCCGTCGTGCTTGAGCTTCATCGACAGTGCGTGACTCAGTGGCTTCTCATCCTCGACGATCAGAATCCGGTGCCCCGGAACCTTCGTGGTTACAGCTTCAGCCAGCGGCACCGGTGCGCTTGAAGATGGCGTTGTCTGTTTGGATGACATAATCACGTTATTCTAGCAGAAAATCGCTTTTTTTACAACCGTGTATAAGGAGGGCTCGAAGATCAGGCATCAGAGATCATAATCAAACTCCGTTTTCATGAAAAATTCTTCAGCAGATCAATGGGGCGATTTGCCAGTGCAGTTGCTACGAGATGAAGAAAAATATGGCACCAAAGCCATTTAAATGCGGTTAATGCACTATCGATAGCCAGAGTCGCCATTCAGTAAACGACAAGGTTCTGACACAAACTTTTTCGAGCCAACACTGACCTGATCCGCTACACTGCCCATCCAGTGACCCATCTCGTTCGCGATCCCAAACGGCGTGCACTCCTCTCGGTCTCCGATAAAACCGGACTGATCCCATTCGCACGGATCATCCAGGGCTGCGGCTTCGAGATCATCTCAACCGGAGGAACGTACAAAGCGCTGGAGGAAGCCGGAATATCGGCAATCCATGTCGAGAAGATCACGCAGTTTCCGGAGTGTTTCGGCGGTCGGGTGAAGACCATGCATCCGCTCATCATGGGCGGCATTCTCTTCAAGCGGGATGATCCCAAGCATGTGGAAGATGCGGCAACCTTCGGCATCAAGCCGATTGATTTGATCGTGGTGAATTTGTATCCGTTCGAGAAAGCGTTCGGAGCGAACAGCGAACAGCGAACAGCGAACAGCACTATTAGCGAAGCAGATCGTTCCAAGCTCATTGAATTGATTGATATCGGCGGTCCCACGATGCTGCGGAGCGCGGCGAAAAATTTCAATGCCGTGACCGTGGTTTGCGATCCCGCCGATTACGATCGGGTTGCGAAAGAGCTGAAGGATTCCGGGGACACGACACCCGAATTGCGGCGTGAGCTGGCGGGGAAAGTATTCACGCACACGGCACGGTACGATTCACTTGTTGCCGAGTTTATGACGGAAGGGAAGACGAAGGGAGTCATCCTCACCGACGAGACGGTTCTTCGTTACGGCGAAAATCCGCATCAGTGGGGAAAATTTTATGCGATTGGCGGGTCGAAGTCGGGTGGGGGATCAGATTGTTCTGAGCAAGCGGTCAGCGGTCAGCGGTCAGCGGTCAGCGCAACCAATGGTGCAGATCGCAGATCGCAGATCGCAGATCGCCCGTCCGATTGCTGGTCGCAACTCCAAGGCAAGCCCCTAAGCTACCTCAACATCCTCGATTCTGATGCAGCATGGAGGATGAGTTCAGATTTTTCCGAGCCGACGGCGGTGCTCGTGAAGCACGCGAATCCGAGTGGAATTGCGTCCCACAAAAATATTGATGAGGCGTTCCAGCGTGCCTACGATACCGACCGACTCTCCGCGTTCGGCGTCATCATTTCCTTGAACCGCGAATGCACGGAAGTTATCGCGAATAAGATTTTGGATCAGAAGATATTTGTCGAGGTGATCCTGGCTCCGTCGTTTGAATCCGGAGCACTGGAATTACTGAAGCAGAAGCCGAATATCCGGCTTCTCGCCATGGACGGAATTCAGCTCAAGGACAACATTATCTACCGCTCTGCTTTCGGCGGCATGCTCGTCCAGAACGATGACACGCGGGAGATCACGGAAGCCGATCTGAAATGTGTCACGAAGAAGAAGCCGACCAAAGGACAGATCAAAGATTTATTGTTTGCATGGAAGGTCGTGAAGCATGCGAAGTCCAACGCGATCGTGCTCGCGAAAGATCAGATGACCGCCGGCATCGGCTGCGGTCAGACCAGCCGTGTGGATTCAACGTTCATAGCGCTGAAGCGTGCCGGCAAGAATGCGGAAGGTTCCGTCCTCGCGAGTGACGCCTTCTTCCCGTTCCCGGATTCCATCATCGAAGCCGCCAAGCATGGCATCGGTGCCGTCATCCAGCCAGGAGGGTCCATCCGGGATGCGGAGGTGATAGCGAAAGCAGATTCTCTTGGCTTAGCGATGCTCTTAACGGGCGTGAGGGGGTTTAGACATTGACAAGATTAAAATGCTCATCAAGATACTCTAAATGAGTTCTGAGACTTCATCCGCCAGTGAAGAAATTTTTCAACGCAAACTTTTTTTACAAAGAGTGAATGGAATGTTGCGTATTTGTGGATATAATTGTGATTTAGGGATTGAAGATGAGATTATTAGTCTTGTCTTTGGTCGATTAAGATTGCTTTTTCAGCCTCACGAAATATTCAATGCTCACGGACAAACAGAAACAGCCGAAGTATTAACAGCTTTAGGAGTTGCACCAAGTTATAGTCTACTGCAGTTCTTTCAACAGGTAGTCAAGCATGAAGCTACTAGTGATGTTTCTGCTGGGGGTTTGCTAGTAATGCCCTTCGGTGAGGGGTTAGAAGTTACAAATCCCTCATTCTTGTAATTATTTTTTCTCAGAGCGTTCTTCTTTTGTAGAATCTTTATTTTCTTGTTTATGAATATATGGTTTCTAGCATGCCTCTGAATAGATCAATGACAATCTAGATGACAGTTCCGAAGAGGTCATTCGACATTCAGATTTCTTGGCTTAAATATGCCGTTAAATTCCGTTCACAGAGTTAAATATTGATTAATATAAAGAATGGATTATGATCATACTATGAGTGAAAGAGATTTGGACAACCCATTCCA